>NZ_JASATH010000093.1:0-30388 GCF_038440215.1 Inquilinus sp. OTU3971
CCGCCCGGCGCCGCCCCCCCCCCGCCCATAACCCGCGCCCGCCGGGCCGGGGCCTGGGGGGCGGCCACCGCCGCGACCGCCGGGTCCTGCGGCGCGACCGCGGGGCGCAGCACCGCCGGCGGGGCGACCGGCCGCGGCGCCGGGTCGGTCATCGCCGCCACGGCCGGCGACAGGTCGAGATGCACCGGTCCCATCGGCTCGGCCAGCGCGATGGCCAGGGCGCGGGCCACGGTCGGGCCGGCGCTCTCCGGCTCGATCTCGAGGCTGGCCTTGACCAGCGGCCGCAGCAACGCGGCATGGTCGATCACCTGATGGGTGTAGCGGGCGCGGGTCGGCCGGTCGACGATGCCGGAGATCACCACCAGCGGCACATGCTCCTGCGCCGCGTCGGCGATGCCGTTGACCGCATTCGCCAGCCCCGGACCGACGGTCGCCACCAGCAGGCCGGGCGTGGCCGTGGTGACCGAGGCGCCGGCGGCCATGATCGCCGCCGCCGTCTCATGCCGTGCCAGGTGGAAGCGGATTCCCGCCGCTTCCAGCCCGTCGATCAGGGTCACGACCTCGCCGCCCGGCATGCCGAAGGCGTGACGGATCCCATGGGCGTGCAGGGTGGCGGCGATCGTGTCGGCGATGCGGGTCATTTACCGGGCGCTTCCAGCGGGTTGCGACTCGCGGAAGCGTACGACGTAGGCAACGACCAGGCCGAACAGGATGTGGCCCACCAGCGAGGCCCAGGTCAGCGGAATGAAGCCGAGGAAGGCGGGCAGCCCGGCGAAGATATGGGCCATGACGTAGAGGGCGAAGACCCACAGCCCGGTGCCGAAGCCGATGCCGGTCAGCACCAGCGGCAGCCGCGGCAGGATCCGGCGCTGCAGCGGCCGGGCGATGAACAGGTAGCCGATCGGGTAGAACACGATGCCGGTGATGGCGTGGATCAGCTCCGCCGCCGCCCAGCTCTGGAAGCCGAACACCGACTGCACCAGGGCCGCGGGCTCCAGCGGGCCGCCGACCAGGAAGGGCGTGATGCCGCGGGCCCAGACCTCCCAGGTCAGGTCGGCGGCGATGCCGGCGAGCAGGATGGTCGGGACGAGGCGGCCGGTGACCGCCGGAAACAGCGGCGCAGTGTTGGTCTGGGTCATGGTCATGATGGGATCTCCAGTCGAACTCAACGGTGGGCCCAGAGGCGGGAGGAAAGAGCGCGGCCATCGACCGCCGCGATCAGGCGGTCCTCGGCCTTCAGGCGCCGGCGGGCGTCGCGGATCGCCCGCAGCGCCGGGGCGTCACCGCGCCGGGATGCGGTCTCGGCCAGGGCCAGGACAAAGATGTCGCGCTGGGCGTTGCTGCCGCCGAGCTGCGGCAGCGCGGCGGCGAGGCGGTCGAGCGCACCGCGCTCCCCGCCCAGCCCCGTGATCACGCGGGCCAGGGGCAGGCCGAGATCGGCCGCCACCCGGGCCTGGTCGCCGCTGCCCTGGGCGCGGACCTGCAGCGCCATCACCAGCTCCGCCGCCGCCGGCCGGTCGCCGAGCGCGACCAGCGCGATCAGCGTGTGCAGCGACGCGAAGACCAGGGTGGTGTCGGCCCGACGCCTGCGTGCGATCTCCGCCAACTCGCCCCAGCGGGGGCTGACGTCGACGCCCAACCGCTCCAGCCGCCACAGCAACGACACGGCATTGGCCATGTCGCGGAAATCGTCGGTCGGCGTCGGCCGCACCTCCTGGTCATAGAGGCGCAGCACGCGCTCGTGGTCGCCGCGCTCGAGATGCAGCAGCGCCAAGTGCCAGGCCATGTGGAAGCTGAAGTTGTTGCAGCGGGACCAGCTGGCGCGGCTGCCCTCCAGCCAGGCGATGCCGGCCGCGGTCTCGCCCTGCATCTCATGGACATGCGAGACGGCGTGCAGCCCCCAGGCGTCGTCCGGCTCCATCGCCACGGCCTGCCGGCCATAGGCCTCGGCGGCGGCATAGGCGCCGTGCTCCTCGATGGCGAAGGCGTGGCAGCCCAGCAGGAAGCCGGCGGCCGGGCGGTCGGGCGACCACACCGTGATCATCCGCTGCGACGCGGCCAGCATGCCGGCGGCATCGCCGAGCATGAAGCGCAGCGCATGGGCGATCTTGAACGGCAGGAAGGTGGCCGGCCGGTCGGCGAAGCGGAGGTCGAGACAGTCGGCGGCCTGGGTGAAGCGGTCCTCGGCGGCATGGCCCAGGGCCTCGACCAGCGCCCGCTCGTCGGTGGTGCCGCCATCCTTCGCCGCCAGGGCCCGCCGGGCCTCCGCCAGCGCTTCCCGTGCCGGGGCGGCCAGCTCCTGGCGCGCCAGGATCAGATTGGCGAAACCCTTCAGCGCCAGGGCCGGGACATGGTCGGGGTCAGCTTCCAGCGCCCGCCCGATCGCCACACCGGTCGAGGGCCGGTGGGCCGCGAGGCCGCGCACCGCCTCCTCGAAGGCCAGGGTGGCGTCGGGGCTGGCGGAACTGGTCGAAAGGTCGAAGGCGTCCATCGGCATGGCAAGGTCCTTTCTCGCCCGTCGAGGCAAGGCTCGACCGTGGCGTCGATCGGGCGACGCGGCGGCAATCCGGTTCGAAGGGAGGGTCGGGTGTCCGCCGGGGCTCAGCCGTCCCGGGTTGCGACCCTCGACCGCAATGCCGGCGGGGCGGCCGGGCCGGCAGGATGGGTCATTGCCGGATCAGCGGCCCTCGGGGTGAAGAAAAGCAGGAGACAATCCATCGGATGTTCCGCAGAAGAGGCGTGCCGCAACGGGCTTGTGACGACTTCTTCGGCGGTGGGGCGGCTGGTATTACACGCCCTGGAAAAATTTTCTGACGCCGCAGAACCATCCGGTCCTCTGTAACGAATCCGGAACCGGAGCCGTATGAGGTGATGACGCGTGAATGATCCCTTGCGGGAGGAGCAGTGGGCGACATGGATGCGGGCCGCGATCTCGGGCGACGCCGGTGCCTATCGCCTGTTCCTGCAGGCGGTGACGCCGCATCTGCGCGCCATGGCCCGGCGGCGCGGCGCCCTGTTCGGCGCCTCGGCCAGCGATGCCGAGGACGTGGTGCAGGAGGTGCTGCTGGCGATCCATCTGAAGCGCGGCAGCTGGGATCAGTCGCGGCCGATCGGCCCGTGGATCTCGGTGATCGTGCGCAACAAGATGATCGACGCGCTGCGCCGGCGCGGCCGCCATGTCGACGTGCCGATCGAGGATGTGATCGACACGCTGGAGGCGGACGCGCCGCCGGACGGGCTGGAGCAGCGCGACGTCGAACGCCTGCTGTCACAGTTGAAGGACCAGCAGCGCGACATCGTGCGGTCGATCTCGGTCGAGGGCAGCAGCGTGCGCGAGACCGCAAGCCGCCTCAGCATGACCGAGGGCGCCGTGCGCGTGGCGCTGCACCGCGCGCTGAAGGCCTTGGCCGCCTTGTATCGGAGTGAACCCGGGTGAAGACCGACGACCTCATCACCGCCCTGGCGCAGGACGCGCCCATCCGCTGGCCGCTCGGCCGGGCGGTGGCGGCCGCCATGGCCGGCGGTGCCGTGATCGCCGGGACGATCTTCCTGTTCGGCATCGGCATCCGGCCGGACGTGATGCAGGCGGTCGAGACGGTCCGCTACCTGTTCAAATTCGTCGTCACCCTGGCTCTCGCCGTCACCGCCACCGGACTGATCCTGCATCTGGCGCGGCCGGGCGTGCCGCTGGGCGCCTGGCGCTGGGCGCTGCTGGCCGCGCCCGTCCTGCTGGCCGTCTCGGTCGCGCTGGAGCTGATGGTGATGCCGCCCTCGACCTGGGGCGCCCGGTGGATCGGCACCAACGCGTCCTACTGCATGACGTATATCCCGCTGATGGCGCTGGGCCCCCTCGCCCTGCTGCTGCTCGCCCTGCGCCAGGGCGCGCCGCGGCGCCCGGGGCTGGCCGGGGCGATCGCCGGGCTGGTCGCCAGCGGCATCGCCGCCACCTTCTATGCGGCGCACTGCCCCGACGACAGTCCGCTCTTCGTCGCCACCTGGTACACGCTGGCGACCGGGATCGTGGTGCTGATCGGCACCCTGGCGGGCCGGCGCTGGCTGCGCTGGTAGGGATGCATGGATACGCAGCCTCGGGAACCCGTTTCCGCCGCGATCATCCCGATTGACCTGGGAGAAACTGGAGCAGGCGAAGGGATCGAACCCTCGCCCCCAATCTCGGCAACGGGTCCAGGCCGTTTTCTGCTTCCTGTCTTTATTCGCCGGAACGCGAAAAAGCACGACAAACGCTGGCACTACAGTGCGGGACGGTGAGGTTTCTGATTCCCTTTGGTGAGTTGATCCGAGCTTGGCCCTATTGCCCGGACATGTGTTCGGTCCCCTGCATCGCAACCGCAACAATGGCTCCCGACAGGAAGGTAAGAAGGCCGACGCTGGCGATGGCCCAGGCCAGGCCGAAGATGTCGCCGATGAAGCCCGCGAGCAGCGCACCGACGGCGTAGCCGAGGTCGCGCCAGAACCGATAGACGCTGAGCGAGCGCGCCCGCCACGTGGGATGCGCGACATCCGAGATCGCGGCGAGCAGCGTCGGATAGACCATTGCCGTCCCGAGCCCGAGCAGCAGGCTGGCGGCAAGCCACCAGCCGAATCCGTCCAGCGCGGCGACCATCACCAGGGCGGCGGCTTGCAGCCACATGCCCCAGACGATCAGCCCTTTCCGGCCTAGCCGGTCGCTGAGCGGGCCGGTGATCGTCTGCATCACCCCCCACACGGCAGGATAGGCGGCCTTGAGTACCCCGATCGGCTCGATGCCAAGCCCGCGCGCGGCGAAATAGATCGGGAAGATCGCCCAGCTCATCCCGTCGTTGAGGTTGTTGACGAGTCCCGCCTGGCAGGCGGCGAACAGGTTCCGGTCGCGGAAGGAGGTCCGCAGAAAGACCTCCCTGAAGCCGATGGCCTCCGCCTGGGGATAGCGTCCCGCCTCCTGGCGGACATGCGCGCTGGTGTCGCGGACCAGAAGGACCGACAGGCCGAGGCCGAGCACGGCGTAGCCGATGCCGAGATAGAACGGGTCGGGCCGCAGGGCCTCGGTCTCGGAGGCGATCCAGCCGGTCAGGAAGGCGGTCAGGCCGACCATCAGATAGCCGGCGAACTCGTTGAGGCCGACGGCGAGCCCCCGCGACTTCGGGCCGACGAGGTCGATCTTCATGATCACCGTCATCGACCAGGCGAGGCCCTGGCTGACACCCAGCAGCACATTGGCGCCGACGATCCAGCCCCAGCTCGGCGCCCAGATGATCAGGAACGGCACCGGCAGCCCGATCAGCCAGCCCAGGACCAGCACGCGCTTGCGGCCCCAGCGGTCCGCCATCTGGCCGGAGACCAGGTTGGTGAAGGCCTTCGACAGGCCGAAGCTGGCGATGAAGGAGGCGACGACCGCGGTCGAGGCCAGTTTGAATTCCTCCGACCCGATCAGCGGCACGACCGTCCGCTCCAGCCCGACCATGCCGCCGACGAAGGCGTTGACCAGGACCAGCACGGCGAATTGCCGCCAGTTCTCGCGCAGCCCGAGCCTCACGGGCGCATCCGATGCCGTCGCCATGCCGGCCATGGTCAGGCCGCCGCGGACGTGGCTCCGGCATTGGCGGCCCTGATCGCCGCGGCGTCCGGCGGCGCCGGCGGGATCTCGGCCAGCATGAAGCGGATGAACGCGGCCTCGTCCTCGATCCCGAACGCCTCGTTGTGACGCTTCTCGAAGCCGATGGTGGACCAGGGCTTGCCGCTCAGCCGCCGGCCGCAGACCGAGCCGGCATAGGCGCCCGGCAGCACCTCGACATGGTCCGGCAGGGCCTTCAGCCGGCCCACGCTCCGGAACAGGTCCCTGGCGCCCTGCTCGGCGCTGACGGCGAGCTCGGTCCGCCCGAGGTCTCCCACCATCAGCGTGTGCCCGGTCAGCACGAACCACGGCTCCTCCGCCCGGGTGCGGTCGCTCATGTGCTCGGGCGTGTGCCCCGGCGTGTGCAGCACGCGGGCCGTGACATTGCCCAGCGGCAGGACTTGCCCGTCCTCCACAGCCTCGAACGGAAACGAGACCTCGGCACGCGACGACAGCACGTATCGGGACCCCGCCACCTCGGCCAGCCGCCGGCCGGCGGACAGATGGTCGGCATGGATGTGGGTATCGATCACATAATCGATGCGCATCCCGGCGGCCTCCGCCGCCTGCAGATAGGGCTCGACCGCCCCGACCGGATCGATCACGGCGCCGGTCGCGCGACCGCCGCATCCGAACAGGTAGGAGATGCCGACGGGGTCCTGATGCAGGAACTGACGGAGGATCATGGCCTTGCGCTCCTCGCCTCGGCGGGTTAGGAACATTCAATCATTCCGCTGAACGTTCCATTGAGGAGAGGCGGTGTCAAGCATGGGGCCGAAACAGGCAATCTTCGCCAGCCTCGCCGAGGTGGCACAGGCGCTGGGGCACCAGCATCGGCTGGAACTGCTGGAGCACCTCGCCCAGGGCGAGCGCAGCGTGGAGGACCTCTCGGCACGCGCCGCCCTCGGCTTCGCCAACACGTCGCGCCACCTGCAGATCCTCCGGCGCGCCCGGCTCGTCGAGGTGCGGCGCCAGGGCAAGCACATGCTCTATCGCCTCGCCGGCGATGCCGAGGTGGTCGAGCTGCTGCAGTCGCTGGGCCGGGTGGGCGAGCGCAATCTGGCCGAGATCGGCCGCGTCATGGCCGACTATTTCCGCGCCCGGGACGCCCTGGAGCCGGTCTCGCGGCAGGATCTGATGGCGCGGCTCGAGGACGGGTCCGTCATCGTGCTGGATGTGCGGCCGGAGGACGAGTTCGCGCTCGGGCATCTGCCGGGCGCGCTCAACATCCCGCTGTCCGCGCTGGAGCACCGCCTGGCCGAGCTTCCCGCCGGCCGCGAGGTCGTCGCCTATTGCCGTGGCCCCTACTGCGTCCTGTCCTTCGAGGCCGTCGCGGCGCTGCGGGCGCGCGGCTATCTGGTCCACCGGCTCGAGGACGGCTACCCGGAATGGAAGGCCGCTGGCCTGCCGGTCGAGGCCGCCGCCTGACGTGAACCATCAGCCGGAAGGCATTATGAAAGAGACTGCGAGCGGACAATGCGTCGCCGGCGAACCGTGGCCGATCGTCGACGGCAAGGACCACGCCGCGCCGTCCGTGTTCCGGCCGGAAGCCCTGCTGCGCGAGGCCCGGCGGCAGAAGGGGCTGCCGCCGCTCGCCGTGCCCGCGATCTGCGTGCTCGACCCGGACGGCGACATCGTGCGCCGCCTTCGCGCCAGCGGCGCCGGCTGCCCGCACGAGGGCTGGGCCCTTGGGTCGGTGCTCTCCGCCACGCCGGGAACGCAGCAAAGGATGCTGCACGGAAAGACCGATCCCGTCGTCCTGACGGATGAGGAATACAGCCTGCTTGTCCAGATCGCCTATGCGCCTGCCACAAGAGTCGTGGCGAAGCGGGCCGCCATTGTGCTGCTCGCCGCGGATGGGCTGAGCAATCGGTCGATCTCCGAGCGGCTGCAAATGGAGGAGCACTGCATTGGCCGCTGGCCGCGACGCTTCGCACGGCAGCGCGTCTGGGGTCTGTTCGACCGGCCGCGGGCAGGGCGTCCAACCTACGGCACAACCACCGGCCAGGCCCGCATGAGGTCAAGCTCTGACGGAGGATCGCCATTGGCGTCCCGCCAGCATCAGGCGTACGGCCTGTTCCGCCGCGTCGGCCAGCAGCGCGTCGGTTTCCCGGATCGCGTCCTCGAGCGAACATGGCCGCTTGAGAATTCCGAAGACGGCATCGATCCCAACCTCGCGGGTGGACTCCGCCCCGCTGCCGACAGTGCCCGCGAGCGCCAGGACCGGCAGCCGGTAACGCTTGGCCCGCAGCGCGATTTCGGCCGGCACCTTGCCGAACCGCGTCTGCGCGTCGATGCCGCCTTCCGCGGTCACGACCAGATCGGCCTTGGCCAGCCGGCGGTCGAGATCGATATGGCGCAGGATGAGGTCGAAGCGCGGATGCAGCCGGGCGCCGGCGAAGGCGTGGAGACCCGCACCCAGGCCGCCCGAGGCGCCTCCGCCGGTCAGGGTCGCGACCTCGATCCCGGGGTCGCGGCGGACGGTCTGGGCGAAGGTCTCGAGCCCGTGCTCCAGCAGCGCCACCTGCTCTGGCGTCGCCCCCTTCTGCGGCCCGAAGATCCGGGCAACGCCGGTGTCGCCGAGCAGCATGTTGTAGGGATTGACCGCGACGTCGATCCGCACCCGCTCCAGGCGGGGGTCCCGCTTCGACATGTCGATGCGGTCGAGCGAGGATAACGCCGCGCCGGTCCCGGCAATCGGCTGCCCCGCGGCGTCCAGCAGGCGGATGCCGAGCGCCTGGGCCATGCCCGCACCCGCATCATTGATCCCGGAATCGCCACAGCCGAGGACAATGCGCTCCGCCCCGAGATCAAGCGCGGCGCGGATCAGCTCGCCGACGCCGCGGCTGGTCGTCAGGGTGGGATCCCGCATGTCCTTCGGCACCAGGCGCAGCCCGGCCGCAGCGGCCATCTCCATCACCGCGACGCGTTTCCGGCGGCCGCCCAGGAAACCGATCTCGGCCTCGACGACCTGGCCGACCGGTCCGGACACGGTGACCGGGTGCAGCTCCCCGCCGGTGAGCTCGACCATCGTCCTGGTGAAGCCTTCGCCGCCGTCGATCATCGGCACGCGCATGATCTTGGCCCGCGGCACGGCCTGACGGATGCCGCGGGCGATGGCAGCCGCAACCTCATGGACTCCGAGGCCCTCCTTGAAGCCGGAGGGGGCGATGAGGACTCGGAGCCGCCGGCGTCCGATCTTCTTCGACATCGTCCGCCTCCGTTATGGTGACGCCAGCACCGACCCGAGGGCGGGCCAGGCGACAATCGCGAACAGCATGATCAGCAGGAAGTGCAGCGGCAGCAGCACGGCGCTGAGCCGGGCGAGATCGCCGGCGCCGTAGCCTTTCTCCGCCAGGCGGCCGAACAGGGCCACTGGCTTGGCGCTGATCATCAGGGTCTGGCAGAAGCCCGTGGCCGACACCGTCGCCAACATGGTCGTGATCGGGCTGATCCCGGCCGTGTGGGCCAGGATCAGCATGGGCGGCAGCAGGATCGACACCCGCGCCGTCCGGCTGTGGATGACGAGATGCGACAGCAGACCGATCGCCGCCACCAGCGCCAGGATCGTCGGCGGCGACAGCTCGTCCCGTTGCAGGGGCCGGAACACTGTCGCGACCAGCCATTCGTGCAGGCCGGAAGCCATCAGCCCGTCGGCCAGGCAGATCGTCGCGGCCAGGAACAGCAACAGCCCGAGGTCGGCGTCGCGGAGGCCGTCGCGGAAGGGGAGCGACCCGACACCGGGACAGAATGCAGCCAGGGCGCCGAGCAGAGCCAGGACCGTCGGATCGATCCCGTGCATGGGCTCGGTGAGCCAGCCCAGGACCACTGCCGCCGCGATCCAGAGAACCGGCTGGCGCCGGAGCGGCGGTCGCTCGGCCTCGATCGACGGCAAGGTCAGCCGGGCGCTACGCTCCTCCGGCGTCAGGAACAGCCTCAGGATGGCCTCGGTCGACAGGAACGCGCTCAACGCCGCGAAGGGCAGGCCGAAGGCCACCCATCCGAGATAGCCGACGCCCGTGCCCGAAAGCCGCTCCGTCATCTCGATGGCGAGGAGATGCGCCCCGGCGCCGAGCGGGGAGGCGAAGGCGGAGAGCAGGATGGCGGTCGGGAACAGCAGCGCGAACGCTGTCCGCAGCTGCCGGCCGGCGCAGTGCCGGGCGATTGCGGCATAGGCCGGGACCATCATCGCGGCGCGGCCCGAGGTGGACGGGACGACGAAGGCGGTGGCGAGGATGATGGCGGTCAAGGCGTAGGCCAGGGTGCGCACCGAACGCAGCCGGGTTGCGGCCAGGACGACCAGCCGGTCGGCGGCGCCGGTCGCCCTGAACGCCGCGGCGAGCAGGAACGAGGCGAGCAGGAGCCAGATCAGCTCGTTGCCGAGGGTGGCGAACAGCGCCTCGGGCCGGCCGGTGACGAACACCGTCATGGCGACCGCAGCCGCCACCGCGACGAAGGTGTCGTCCAGCGGTGTCAGGGTCCAGCCGATCATCGCGAGCAGCAGGATCTCCAGGGCGTGCCGGGTCGCAGGCGCCATCCCCGGGATGGCGAATTCGATCGCGAGCCCCGTCAGCGCCGCGCCGCACGCAACGAGGACAGTCCGCAGCCGGACGGCATCCATCGAAAGCCGCCAACGGGTGCCGTCCGTGCGCGGGCCGTGCGCCGGCCCCGACCATTGGGTTGCGTTCGTCACTCGATCACTCCGCCCGGATGGCCGGGTCTGTTCGGACGGGCCGGACCGGGCGGGCTCGCCGCCGATCGGCTCATCGTTCACGGCACAATCTACGACGCCGTCGGTTAGGAAGCGTGGAGCGCAAGGTTAGAATTCGGAGAGTCGTGCCGTCGGACGCCGCCGCGGCCTTGCCCGGCGGCGTCGCGGGTGATGGTGTCGGCCCCGGCGCTTCTCATCACGCGAGGCTGCATGACCGTCCGACGCCGCATTCTGCTCTTCCAGCTCGTCACGATCGGCTTCGTTGCCGTGGTGGTCGGCGTGATGCTGATCACGCTCCGCCTCACCGGCGATTTCGTCCGCCGCATCGACGGCGTCCATTCCCGGTTCGAGGCGATCAGCGACCTCGACAGCCTGGGCAACAACTATGCCGAGCAGCTGGCGGAGGTGCTACTGCTCGGGCCGGAGCAGATGCCCGATTTCCGGTTGGCGCAGCAGGAGATAGAGGCGGGATTCCGGCGCCTCGCGGAGGTGACCCGCAAGGAGTTCGCGACGCTCGGCGGTCTCGGTGAGGTGCAGCAGGAATTGCCGGAGGTCGAGTTCACGGCCCGTCTGCACGAATTCTACCGCGCCATCGACCGGGCCGCGGTGCAGGTCTTCGAAGCGCAGGGGGCCGGCCAGCAGGACCGCGCGGTCGACATCTTCCGGCGCCGCATCGAGTACCGCCTGTCCAACGATTTCGAGACGATGCTCGAGAACGCCCGGCTGGAGGAGCGGGGCGAGGTGGCTGAGGAGCTGAAGCGGGTGCAGGGAGCGCAGCACGCGCTCCTGATCGTCGCCGGGGGCTTCTCGGTCCTGGTCGTGGCCGTGGGGATCGGCTCCGGGCTGGCACTGCGGCGCTCGATCGTCCAGCCGGTGCGGCAGCTGACGGCCGGGGCGGAGGCAATCGCCCAGGGCCGGCTCGACCATCGTATCCGGACCGTTCGGCGCGACGAGTTCCAGGTGCTGTCGGACAGCTTCAACAAGATGGCCGAGGCGATCGAGGAGCAGAGGGGGCGGCTGATGTCCGCCCAGGCCCGGCTGGAGAGCGAGGTCGAGCAGCGGACGCACGAGCTGCGCGAGGCCAACGAGCAGCTCCGCGCCCTCGACAGCAGGCGCAGCCAGTTCCTGGCCGATGCCGGCCATGAGCTGCGGACGCCGCTGACGATCCTGCGCGGCGAGGCCGAGGTCGCCCTGCGGGGCCGTCCGAGGCTCGCCGCGTATCGCGAGGCGCTGACCCGGATCGGCGCCTATGCCGCGGACATGGCACGGCTGCTGGAGGATCTGCAGGCCTTCACCCGGGCTCAGGCCGAGGATGTCAGCTTCACCTTCGAGACGGTGGAGCCGGAGGCGGTGGTCGCGGCGGCGATCCGGGAAAGCACGATCCTGGCCGGTCCGAAGCAGATGGCCATCCGGCTGGTCGAGACGGCAGCGGGCTGCCTGGTCCGGGCCGACCCGCAACGCCTGAAACAGGCGCTGCTGATCGGGATCGACAACGCCATCAAATACGCGGATCCCGGCGGAACCATCAGGATCGGGATCCGCGACGAGGAGGGGTGCGTCGCGGTTTCGATCAGCGATCAGGGCTGCGGCATAGACTCCGAGGAGCTGCCCTTCGTGTTCGATCGTTACTATCGCGGGCGGAACAACGCCCGCCGCGCCGCCAAAGGGCTCGGGGTCGGCCTGTCGATCGCCAAGACCATCGTCGAGCGGCACGGCGGCCGCATCGCGCTCGATGCGGCGGAGCCGCAGGGCGCCGTGCTCAGCATCCGGCTGCCGATCGTCGAAAGGATCATCGATGCGCATCCTGATCATTGAGGACGACCGGCGGATCTCGAGCTTCCTGCAGCGCGGCCTGGAGGCCGAGGGCTACCGCGTCCTGCTCGCCGAGGACGGGCGCGACGGGCTCGACCAGCTCCGGCAGGAGGCGGTCGACCTGGTGATCCTCGACCGGCTGATCCCCTATGTCGACGGCATCGAGGTCTGCCGCATCATCCGGCAGGAGCGACGGCCGGTGCTGGTGCTGATGCTGACGGCCAAGGAGAGCATCCGCGACCGGGTGGACGGGTTGCAGAGTGGCGCCGACGACTATCTGACCAAGCCCTTCGCCTTCGACGAGCTGGTGGCCCGCATCGAGGCGCTGCGGCGGCGCCGGCCGGGCCTCGACCCGGTCGAGCTGCTGCAAGTCGGTGCCCTGACCCTTGATCCGGCGACCCGGCGGGTGACGAAATCGGGGACGGAAATCGAGCTGACCGTCCGGGAATTCGAGCTGCTGCGCTACCTGATGCTGAACGCTGGCAAGGTCGTGAGCCGGCAGCGGCTGCTGAGCAATGTTTGGAACTACGGCTTCGACCCCGGGACCAAGATCGTCGAGGTCTACATCCGCTATCTCCGGCGCAAGCTCGGAATCGGCGGCCCGCCGGCGATCCGGACTGTCCGCGGGATCGGCTATATGCTTGTCGATGGCTAGCGAAGGGCAGCCGGAGGCGCTCCTGGATCCTTTGCAAGATCGAATTCCACGGGTGGCTCGGTGGCTTCTGACCCGGTCCGACAGTATTCGCCGACTCCAATCCTTCTGCCAATGTCCACTCTTGGGGAGTCGGCGAGTTGTCCGCTTGCGTTCGGAGCGGTCAATCAGCGGCCCACCCCGCGCCGTCGGGAATGGCGGGAGCGGGACGGTACGCTCCAAGCCCCATTGTGGAGGCCATGCCGTCTCGCTCGCCGAATGTCCTGAGATCTGGACATCCACATATGAGGGAACTCAGCCAGAGGCAGATCGGTGGACGTTGCCCTAGGCCTCGGGATGAACATGAGCACCGGCGTCGCGTCATCCGGGTGGATCGCACGCACGGCTCTTGGATCGGGTTGATGGAGGAGAAATGGCGAGTCGGGCCCAAAGACGACCGACATCACAGCGGCATTGGTGTGCGCCGCAACATGCTTCCAGTTGCTTCCCCCCTGCTTCCCCGCTTCGTGAAGCGAGGCCGGGGAAGCAGAAAACGCCCCACCGGGCGTCTGCTAAGTCTCTGATTTTCCTGGGAGAAACTGGAGCGGGCGAAGGGATTCGAACCCTCGACCCCAACCTTGGCAAGGTTGTGCTCTACCCCTGAGCTACGCCCGCTCTGGCGTCGACGGCGCCGCAGCGCCGTCGAGGTGGCGGGTTATATCCGATGCCGCGGGATTTGCAAGCACCTAAATGCGGAAATTTTCCGCGCCCGGCTCGGGTGCGCCCGGACTCCGGCCGGGGTGGGCTTGGAAGCGCGGCTGCGGCCTCGTATAACACCCGCCATGACCGCGCCCGACAGCACCGCCCCCGACTCGTCCCCGCCCGCCGCCGCAGCCCGCCCCCGCGCGACCCCCGCAGATCTGTTCGCGCGGCTGCGCTCGCTCGGCGTCGAGGTCACCACGCATGAGCACGAGGCCGTGTTCACGGTCGAGGAATCGCGCCATCTGCGCGGCCTGCTGCCCGGCTGGCACTCCAAGAACCTGTTCCTGCGCAACAAGAAGGGCCAGGCTTGGCTCGTCGTGTGCGAGGAGGAGCGCCGCGTCGACCTGAAGGCGCTGGGCGAGCTGCTGGGCGCCGGCCGGCTGTCCTTCGGCTCGCCCGACCGGCTGATGGAGGCGCTCGGCGTCACCCCTGGCTCGGTCACGCCCTTCGCCATCATCAACGACGACGCCCGGCAGGTGACCATCGTGCTGGACTCCGACATGATGCGGCACGGCACCCTGCACTTCCATCCGCTGGTCAACACCATGACCACGGCGATCGAGCCGGCCGGCCTGCTCGGCTTCATTGCGAGCTGCGGCCACGAACCCCATATCGTCGATCTCGACTCTGTCACCCTGCCGGCGGAGGCCGCGCCTGCTGGCGGCTGACCCCGCCGCTTGCCGCCGCCGGCCTTCGGCACAGATCAATACCAGACCTGGGACAACGCCATGGACGCCCTTCTCAATGCCGCCTCCGGCGGCGCCGCACCGGTGATCAAGGACAGCAACACCGCCGGCTTCCGCGCCGACGTGATCGAGGCCTCGATGGAGGTGCCGGTCGTCGTCGACTTCTGGGCCACCTGGTGCGGCCCGTGCAAGACGCTGGGGCCGCTGCTGGAGAAGCAGGTCCAGGCCGCCGGCGGCAAGGTCCGGCTGGTCAAGGTCGACATCGACCAGAACCAGGCCCTGGCGGCGCAGCTGCGCATCCAGTCGGTGCCGACGGTCTATGCCTTCTACCAGGGCCGCCCGGTCGACGGCTTCATGGGCGCGGTGCCGGAGAGCCAGGTCAAGAGCTTCATCGACAAGCTGGTGCAGCTGGCCGGGCACGATTCCCATGACCATGTCGACGAGCTGCTGGCCGAGGCCAAGAGCGTGCTCGACAGCGGCAATATCGAGGAGGCCGCCGGCATCTACCAGCATGTCCTGGCGCATGCCCCGGACAGCGCCGCCGCCGCGGCCGGCCTGGCCCGCTGCCTGATCGCGCTGGGCGAGATCGAGCAGGCCAAGCAGTTCCTCGAGAGCCTGACGCCGGAGATGGCGCGCCACGCCGACATCGCCGCGGCCAGGAGCGCGCTGGAGCTGGCCGAGCAGAGCGCCGTGGCCATCGCCGGCCTGGCCGGGCTGCGCCAGCGGCTGGAGGCCAACCCGAACGACCACGAGGCGCGCTACGAGCTGTCCACCGCCCTCTACGGCGCCGGCCAGCGCGAGGAGGCGATGGACGAGCTCCTGGAGCTGTTCCGCCGCGACCGCGAGTGGAACGAGCAGGCGGCGCGCAAGCAGCTGGTCAAGCTGTTCGAGGCCCTGGGCCCGACCGACCCCCTGACCCTGTCCGGCCGGCGTCGGTTGTCCTCGCTCCTGTTTTCATGACCCGGTTCAGGACATGAAGAGGGGGCCGCGCGCGCCCGCCTTCCAGGACCTCGGCACCGACCTGCCGGTCTTCCCCCTGCCCGGGGTCCTGCTGCTGCCGCGCGGCCTCCTGCCCCTCAACATCTTCGAACCGCGGTACCTCGCCATGGTCGAGGACGCGCTGGCCGGCCGCCGGATGATCGGCATGATCCAGCCGCGCCCCGGCCAGTGGGGCGCCGCGCCCCCGCCACTCTACGCCGTCGGCTGCGCCGGCCGGATCACCAGCTTCGACGAGACCGATGACGGCCGCTACCTGATCACCCTGACCGGGCTGTGCCGGTTCAGGGTCGAGCAGGAGCTGGAGGAGCGGCGCGGCTATCGCCGGGTGCGGCCGGGCTGGACCGGCTTCGCCGCCGACATGGCCGAGCCGACCCCGGCCGAGATCGACCGCGCCGGGCTGGACCGGGCCCTGACCGACTATTTCCGCATCGCCGGCCTGTCCGCCGACTGGGAGGCGATCGGCCAGACCCCGGATGAGCGC
Organism: Inquilinus sp. OTU3971; assembly: GCF_038440215.1. Lineage (NCBI taxonomy): Bacteria > Pseudomonadati > Pseudomonadota > Alphaproteobacteria > Rhodospirillales > Rhodospirillaceae > Inquilinus > Inquilinus sp. OTU3971. Next base: position 15,694 of record NZ_JASATH010000093.1, read on the forward strand.
CTGGTCACCTCCCTGGCCATGATCTGCCCGTTCGAGCCGCAGGAGAAGCAGGCGCTGCTCGAGGCGAAGGATCTCTGCGAGCGCACCCGAGTCATGCTATCGATCATCCGGATGGCGATCCATGGCGGCCATGCCGGCCGCGTGCGCCACTGACGGCCCCTGTTCCCGGACCCCGTGCCATGACCGACACCCCCGATTCCGCCAGCGCCGCTGCCCCCGGCAGCCCGACCCCCGTCAGCCCCACGGCGGTCGACCCGCGCCTGCTGGAGATGCTGGTCTGCCCGCTGACCAAGTCGCTGCTGCGCTACGACGCCAAGGCGCAGGAGCTGATCTCGGACCAGGCGCGGCTGGCCTATCCGATCCGCGACGGCATCCCGATCATGCTGATCGACGAGGCCCGGCCGCTCGACCCCGACGCGCGGCGCTGATCATGTCCTCCATGGGCAGCCCGCCCCTCACCGGCAGCGCCGCCCGGCCGGTCGAGATCCGGCTGAAGCGGGCCGAGCGCGTGCTGGAGCTGCGCTTCGACGACGGGCTGCACGTCACCCTGTCGGCCGAGCTGCTGCGGGTCGAGAGCCCGTCGGCCGAGGTGCAGGGCCACGGCCCGTCGCAGAAGACCATCGTCGGCGGCAAGCGCAACGTCGCGATCACGGCGGTCGAGCCGGTCGGCCACTACGCGGTGCGGCTGGTGTTCGACGACGGCCATGACACCGGCCTCTATTCCTGGACCTGGCTGCACGAGCTGGCGACCCGGCAGGACGAGCTGTGGCGCGCCTATCTCGCCGCGCTGGAGGCGCGCGGCCTGTCGCGTGACCGATAAGGCCGACGCCCTGGCCCGACTGCGGCGCTGGCTGGGCAACCAGGCGCTGATGGCCGGGCCGGTGCAGGATGTCGCCTGCGGCTTCGCCGACGGCCTGCTGGCGGCCGGCATCCCGCTGTGGCGGGCCTATCTCTCGGCCACCACCCTGCATCCGGAGATGGAGGCGTTCGGGCTGCTCTGGACCCGCGACGGCGGCCGGGAGCGGGAGGAGTACGGCCATGGCTCCTGGGGCCAGATCTCCAGCCCCAGCCCGATCTACGAGGCGGTGCTGGCCGCACGAGAGGCCGCCGCCGATCCCGCCGCCGTCCGGGCCGAGAACCTGGTGCGGCTGACCCGCTACCGGCTGGAGCGGGGCGAGGGGGTGGACCGCTACCCGATCCTGGCCGAGCTCCACGCCGGCGGCGCCACCGACTATCTCTGCTTCATCCTGCCCTTCTCGTTCGACGGCACGCTGCACCCGCTGCGCACCGGCGCCTCGGTCACCCTGGCGACCGACCGTCCGGGCGGCTTCACCGCGGCGGAGGTGACGGCGATCGGCGAGCTGATCCCCGGCTTCGGGGCCGCCATCCGCATCGGCGTCGACCTCGCCGCCTTCCGCACCGTGCTGGGCACCTATCTCGGCCGTGACGTCGGCCGGCGGGTGCTGCATGGCGAGATCCGCCGCGGCTCGGTCGAGACCATCTCGGCCGCGATCCTGGTCGGCGACCTGCGCGGCTTCACCGCTTTGGCCGACGCCCTGCCGCAGGACCAGCTGGTCAGCATGCTGGACGATTATCTCGACGCGCTGGCGACGCCGGTCGAGGCCCGTGGCGGGCAGGTGCTGAAATTCATGGGCGACGGCCTGCTGGCCACCTTCGCCTTCGCCGAGGACGACCCGGCCGAGACCTGCGGCCGGGCGCTGGCCGCCGCAGCCGAGGCGCTGGAGCGGATCGCCGCGATCAACCTCCGCCGGGCCGCCGAGGGGGTACCGGTGCTGACGCTGGATGTGGCGCTGCATGTCGGCGACGTGCTGTACGGCAATGTCGGCTCGGGCCAGCGGCTGGACTTCACCATCATCGGCCCGGCGGTGAACGAGGCCGCCCGGCTGGAGAATCTGTGCGGCGTGCTGGGCGTGCCGATGGTGGTCAGCCGCCGCTTCGTCGAGGCGCTGGCGGCGCCGGAGCGCTTCCGCTGCCTCGGCCTGCAGACCTTGCGCGGGGTAAGGGCTCCGGTCGAGGTGTTCACGCCAGCTTAGGCCTCCGGCTCCCACAGCCGCGCCAGGTCGAAGCCATGCACGTCGCGGCACAGGGCGACGAAGGCGGCGGCCTGGTGGTCGACCACCTGCCGCCCCTTCTCCGCCGTCGCATTGGCCGCGTTGCCGACCGCACCGCCAGGGTTCAGGTCCTGCGCCATCCAGCCGAACTGCGACACGCCATGCGCCCGCAGATGCGCGAATTCGCGCAGGAACTCCAGCTGGGTCGACCGGAAATCCTCGGCCAGGTCCATCTTCACCAGGTCCGGGCGCAGATGCAGCATCACCGAGGTCTCCATGTCGCCGCCATGGATGCCGTAGGCCGCCTCCTCCGCCGGGAACAGCCCGTCCGGATTGCCGAAGCGCGACCAGGCCGAATGCACCGCCAGCATGCCGTGCCGGACCCTGAGCTCGCGCGCCACCACGTCGAGGATCGGCACGTTGCCGCCATGCGAGTTGATCAGGATCAGCTTGCGCAGCCCGGCCCGCCGCACGCTCTCGCCGATCTCGATCAGGACCTGCGTCAGCGTCTCCCAGGACAGGGTCAGGGTGCCGGGCGAAGCGATGTGCTCGTTCGACTTGCCGACAGCCTGGGTGGGCAGGAAGACCACCGGTAGATCACCCGGCAGCAGCTCCAGCACCCGCCGCACCATGCCCTCGGCGATGCAAGTGTCGGTGTAGACCGGCAGATGCGGCCCGTGCTGCTCGATGGCGCAGACCGGCTGCACTGCGACCCAGCCCTCGGCTCCGCCGTCACGAAAGTCGACCGTCGTCATCTCGTGCCAGTAACGCTTCGGCAGCATGGTTATCCCTCTCAGGCGGCGGGGCCGGCGGCGATGACTTCCACCTCGACCAGGAACTCCGGCCTGGAGAAGCCGGAGACGATCATCAGGGTCGAGGCCGGGGGCGGGTCGGCGACGACGCGGTCGCGCACCGCCATGTAGCCCTTCAGATGCTCCCGCCCGGTGACGAAGGCGTTGATGCGGATGATGTGCGACACATCCATCCCCGCCGCCGCCAGGATCGTCCGGATGTTCTCGAAGCACAGCTCGGCCTGGCCCTCGACCGTGGCGGGCACCGCCTCGTCCGGGCCGATGCCGAGCTGGCCGGAGCAGACCACCAGGCGGCTGCCCGCCGGCACCTCGACGGCATGGCTGTAGCGGGCGAAAGGCGGCCGGATTCCGGTGGGGGTAATGGGGCACGACAAGGTCATTCGTCTCCCGCAAAAGGCAAGGAACCGTAGGACTCCGGCCGGCCGGTGACAAGGTTGCCGCGTGCAAGAAAACTGGACTACGCTGCCCATTGGTTGGGCACCGGACGGGCGGCGCCGGCCGCGGCCGCAGCAGTTCCTGGAGCTAGGGGCGGATGGCATGGCCGTTGCATCCTGTCGTCTTTGGCGCTGCGGCAGAAAAACGACAATGGGATCGGCTTCATGCACTTCTTCGGACGGGTCCTCGCTCTCGCCTTCGGCCTGACGGCGGGGTTGACGGCGGGCACGGCCCTCGCGGCCGACAAGGTCAGCTTCGGCACCAACTGGCTGGCCCAGGCCGAGCACGGCGGCTACTATCAGGCGGTGGCGGACGGCACCTACGCCAAGTTCGGCCTCGACGTCTCCATCGTCATGGGCGGGCCGCAGGCGGCCAACCGGGCGCGGCTCGTCGCCGGCCAGATCGACTTCTTCATGGGCGGCACGCTGGACGCCTTCGACTCGGTCAAGGAAGGGGTGCCGGTGATCAACATCGCCGCCATCTTCCAGAAGGACCCGCAGGTGCTGATGGCCCATCCCGACCAGGGCATCGAGACCATCGCCGACCTGGCCAAGCTGGACACGCTGTTCCTGTCCGGCGAGGGCTACGACACCTATTATCGCTGGCTGAAATCGGCCTATCCCGGCTTCCGGGACGAGCAGTACAAGCCCTACACCTTCAACCCCGCCCCTTTCATCGCCGACCCGAAATCCGGCCAGCAGGGCTACCTGACCTCCGAGCCGCGGGACATCGAGAAGCAGGCCGGCTGGAAGCCCAAGGTCTTCCTGCTCGCCGACAACGGCTACGAGGCCTACGCCACCACCATCGCGGCGCAGCAGGCGATGATCGACCGGAACCCCGATCTGGTGCAGCGCTTCGTCGATGCCTCGATCATCGGCTGGTACAACTATCTCTATGGCGATCACACCGCGGCCGATGCCCTGATCAAGAAGGACAATCCGGAGATGACGGACGAGCAGCTGGCCTATGGGCTGGAGCAGCTCAAGGCGCAGCACATCGTCATCGCCGGCGACGCCGAGGCCAAGGGCATCGGCTGCCAGAGCGCGGACCGGTACCAGCGCTTCTACGACACCATGGTCAAGGCCGGGGTGCTGGACGCCGGGCTGGATGTCGGCAAGGCCTTCACCAACCGCTTCGTGTGCAAGGGTGTCGGCCTCGACCTCTACAAGAAGCTGGCCGGCGGCTGAGGTGGATTCGGTCGCCTTGACCACGCCCGGAGACGGTTCCACCGGGGTGTTGGTGTCGCTGGATGGGGTGTCGAAGCGCTTCGCCAGCGGCACCCTGGCCCTGTCCGCCCTGTCGCTCGACATCCGGGAGGGGGAGTTCGTCAGCCTGCTCGGACCCTCGGGCTGCGGCAAGTCCACGGCACTGCGGCTGATCGCTGGGCTCGGCACCCCGTCCGCCGGCGCGATCCGCTGGCCGAATGGCGGCCGCGGAGCGACCGAGGGCGAGGTCGGCTTCGTATTCCAGGAGCCGACGCTGATGCCCTGGGCCACGGTGTTCAAGAATGTCTGGCTGCCGCTGCGGCTGAAGGGCCTGTCGCGGGCGGCGGCGCGCGACCGGGTGATGGAGGCGCTGGCGATGGTCGGGCTCGACCGCTTCGCCGACGCCTATCCGCGCGAGCTGTCGGGCGGCATGAAGATGCGGGTGTCGATCGCCCGCGCCCTGGTCACTCGGCCCAAGCTGCTGCTGATGGACGAGCCCTTCGCGGCACTGGACGAGATCACCCGGATCAAGCTGAACGACGACCTGCTGCGGCTGTGGCAGGGGCAGAACTGGACCATCGTCTTCGTCACCCATTCGGTGTTCGAATCCGTCTACCTGTCGTCCCGGATCGTGGTGATGGCGGCGCGGCCGGGCCGGGTGATCGAGGAGGTGGCGGTCGATGCCCCCTACCCGCGCGGCAACGAGTACCGGATGTCCACGCCCTACAATGAGCGCTGCCGCACCGTGTCGGACGCGCTGATGCGGGCGATCATGGTGGCGGCGGAGCAGTGATGACCCAGATCGGGATCCAGACCGGCGAGGACGAGGCCGCGATCGCCGAGGCCCGGCGGGCCGAGCCCGGCCGCCTGCGGGCGCTGGCGGCACGGATCGCCGTGCCGGTGGTCGCCTTCGCCGCCTTCGTCGCGCTGTGGCAGTGGTATGTCGTGGCCTATCAGGTGCCGCGCTACATCCTGCCGGCGCCGACCGAGGTGGCCGCGACCATGGTCGGCGACTGGCCGATCCTGTCCTCGGCCCTGGGGGTGACGCTGACCATCACCTTCGCCGCCCTGGCCGCGGCCCTGGTCGGCGGCGTGGCCCTGGCCATCCTGTTCATCCAGTCGCGCTGGCTGGAGCTGGCCTTCTACCCCTATGCCGTGGTGCTGCAGGTGACGCCGATCGTGGCGATCGCGCCCCTGATCATCATCTACGCGCCGTCGACCGAATCGGTGCTGCTGATCTGCGCCTTCATCGTCGCCTTCTTCCCGATCCTGTCGAACATGACCCAGGGGCTGAAGAGCACCGACCACAACCTGTTGAACCTGTTCGAGCTGTACGGCGCCTCGCGCTGGCAGTCGCTGCTGCATCTGCGCATCCCGGCGGCGCTGCCCTATTTCGCCACCGGCCTGCGCATCGGCGGCGGGCTGGCGCTGATCGGGTCGGTGGTGGCGGAGTTCGCGGCCGGCTCGGCCGGCGCCCAGTCCGGCCTGGCCTTCCGCATCCTCGAGGCCGGGCGGCGGCTGAACGTGCCGCGGCTGTTCGCGGCGCTGATCCTGATCACCCTGACCGGCCTGGCCATCTTCGCCCTGACCAGCCTGGTGTCGCATCTGCTGCTGCGGCGCTGGCACGAAAGCGCCGTCCGGCGGGAGAACTGAGATGCCCGGCTTCGCTACGCTGCCGGACGCCCGGCGCTACCGCCTGACCAACGCCACCGTCCCGGCCTGCCTGGCCGAGGGCGCGGATCTGCAGCCGGACCGCGACGGGCTGGCCCTGGCCGACCTGACCATCGACGGCGGCACGCTGGCGACGATCCGCCCAGCCGGCAGCCCGGATCCGGAGCGCCTGCCGGCGCTGGACCTCGACCGCGGCATGGCCTGGCCGGCCTTCATTGAGGCGCACACCCATCTCGACAAGGGCCATATCTGGCCACGCGCGCCGAACCCGGATGGCAGCTTCGACGGGGCGCTCACCACCGTGCGGGCGGACCGGGCGGCGCATTGGTCGGCGGCGGATGTGCGGGCGCGGATGGAGTTCAGCCTGCGCTGCGCCTTCGCCCACGGCACCCGGCTGATCCGCACCCATATCGACAGCGACCCGCCGCAGCACCGCGTCTCCTGGCCGGTCTTCGCCGAGCTGCGCGAGGAGTGGGCCGGGCGGATCGAGCTGCAGGGCTCGGCCCTGGTCGGAATCGACCGGGTGCTGGAGGATGCCTATTTCGACGACCTCAGCCGCACGGTGCGCGCCCATGGCGGCATCCTCGGCGCCGTCACCTACCCGGTGCCGGGGCTGGAGGCCGGGATCGACCGGATGGTCCGCCATGCCATCGGGCACGGCCTCGACCTCGATTTCCATGCCGACGAGACCGGCGACCCGGCGGTGCGGTCGCTGGCGCTGATCGCCGAGGCCGCGATCCGCCACCGCTTCCGCGGCCGGGTGCTGGTCGGCCATTGCTGCTCCCTGGCCCGGCAGCCCGAGGAGGTGATCGACCGCACCTTGGACCTGGTCGCCGAGGCCGGCCTGGCCGTCGTGTCGCTGCCGATGTGCAACATGTACCTGCAGGACCGCCGCGCCGGGGCCACGCCGCGCTGGCGCGGGGTGACGCTGCTGCACGAGATGAAGGCGCGCGGCATCCCGGTGATGGTGTCCTCGGACAACACCCGCGACCCGTTCTACGCCTATGGCGATCTCGATGCGCTCGAGGTCTATGCCCAGGCGACGCGCATCCTGCATCTCGACCACCCGGTCGGCGACTGGCCGCGGGCGGTCGCGGCGACCCCGGCCGAGGTGCTGGGCCGCCCGGATCTCGGCCGCCTGGCCGCGGGCGGCGGCGCCGACCTGGTGCTGCTGCGCGCCCGCAGCTGGACCGAGCTCTTGTCCCGCCCCCAAGCCGACCGGATCGTGGTCCGCGCCGGCCGCGCCATCGACACCACGCTGCCGGATTACCGTGAGCTGGACGCGCTGCTGGCGCCCCAAGGAGAGCAGGCATGACCGATCTCGCCGCGCTGAAGCGCGACCTGGAGGGGATGCGGGTCACCGACGACCCGGTGCTGGTGAAGCAGAAGAGCCAGGATTTCTTCTGGTACTCGCCGGTGCTGAAGCGGCAGCTGGAGCACGTCACCGGCGACATCGTCGTGTCGCCGACCTCGGAGGCCGAGGTGGTGCAGGCGCTGAAGGCGGCCTATGCCCATGGCGTGCCGGTGACGCCGCGCGGCGCCGGCACCGGCAATTACGGCCAGGCCATGCCGCTGTCCGGCGGCATGGTGCTGAACCTGGCCCGGATGAACCGGGTGACGGCGATCCGCCCCGGCGCGGTGGCGGCCGAGGCCGGCGCCGTGCTGGCCCAGATGGATGCCCAGACCCGGGCCAAGGTCGGGCAGGAGATGCGGCTATTCCCGTCGACCTACCGCATGGCGACGATCGGCGGCTTCCTGGCCGGCGGCTCCGGCGGCGTCGGCTCGATCCGCTGGGGCGGCCTGCGCAACCTCGGCAACGTCATGCGGGTGCGGCTGGTAACGATGGAGGCCGAGCCGCGCATCCTCGACCTCGCCGGCGAGGACCTGCTGAAGGCGCTGCACGCCTACGGCACCAACGGCATCATCACCGAGGTCGAGATCCCGCTGACCGCGGCGCCGGAATGGGTCGACATCGTGGTCGGCTTCGACGACTGGATGGACGCGGTCCGCTTCGGCGAGGAGATCGGCCGCGCCGACGGCCTGCTGGTCAAGGAAATCGCGCCGGTCGCGGCGCCGGTGCCGCATGACTATTTCCTGAAGCACCAGAAGTTCATCCGCCGCGATCAGTCGGTGGCGCTGCTGATGGTGGCGGACTTCGCCATGGGCGGCTTCGAGGCCTTCATGAAGCGGTCGAAGGGCGAGGTGCTGTTTCGCGCCGACACCGCGACCGACGAGGAGAAGAAGGGCCTGCCGCCGCTCTACGAACTGACCTGGAACCACACCACGCTGCGGGCGATCAAGATCGACCCGACCATCACCTATCTCCAGGTGCTGTACCCCTTCCCCGACCATCTGCGGCTGGTCGAGGAGATGACGCGGATCTTCGGCGACGAGGTGCCGGGCCATCTCGAGGTGATCCGCTTCGACGGCAACGTCACCTGCTCCGGCCTGCCGATCGTGCGCTTCACCAGCGAGGAGCGGCTGGACGAGATCATCCGCATCCACGAGGACCATGGCTGCCTGATCTTCAACCCGCACCGCTACACGCTGGAGGAGGGCGGGATGAAGCGCACCGACGCGGTGCAGCTGGCCTTCAAGCGCGAGACCGACCCGCGTGGCCTGTTGAATCCCGGAAAGATGATCGGCTGGGACGACCCCGGCTACGACCTGAACTCCGGCCGCATTTACCTGTTCCCGGGGCTGCAGGCGACGGGGTGAGGATGGCCACCTCGCCACTGCCTCCGCCTCATCCGTCATCCCCGCGAAAGCGGGGATCTCTTCGAACCTTCTGCGGCCAAATCCCGGGTCTGCGGCGCATCACTGCGTGCTGCACCGCGCCCGGGATGACGATCTCAGAGGGCGGTTAGAGCGTGCGCGTCCTGGTGCTGTTCGCGCATCCGGTCGAGACCAGCTTCCATGCCGCGCTGCACCGGGCGATGGTCGACGCGCTGCGCCGGGCCGGGCATGAGGTTGACGACTGCGACCTCTATGCCGAGGGCTTCGACCCGATCCTGACCCGGCAGGAGCGGCTGCACTACCACGACCTGCCGGCCAACCGCCGCCCGGTCGAGGCCCATGTCGACCGCCTGCTGCGGGCCGAGGCGCTGGTGATCATGGCGCCGGTGTGGAATTTCGGCTTCCCGGCGATCCTGAAGGGCTGGTTCGACCGGGTGATGCTGCCCGGCGTGTCCTTCGTGATGAAGGACGGAAAGGCCACTCCGAACCTGCAGCACATCCGGTCCCTGACCGCGGTCGTCTCCTATGGCGGCACGCGCTGGGCGTCGCTGCTGATGGGCGACCCGCCGCGCAAGCTGGTGCAGCGCTGGCTGCGTGGCCTGATCCGCCCCTGGGCGCCGGTGCGCTACCTCGCCCTCTACGGCATGAACGGCGCCACCGACGCCGACCGCGACGCCTTCCTGGCGAAGGTGGTCGGGTCGGCGCAGAAACTCTGACGACAACAACGGAACACAGGCCCCGGTCCAAGCTCCGTTTCAGCGACGCACTGCGCTGCTCCTCTTGGCCTTGGCCAGATCCAGGAAGCTGGCCTTGATCCTGGCGAACAGGCCGGGTGGAAGGAAACCGTAGCTGAAGACGTCCGGCCTGCCGGGCAGGGGCGACAGGCCACCATTCGGCCATTCATCGATATTGTGCTCCGAGACGATCACCCAGCTCGGCACATCGTCGAGGCCGATCGCGTGCTTGACCTTTGCAGGGATCTCGATCCCGACGGTCTCGCCGGTCGGCCGGCTATGGGTGATCGGCAGCAGCACGACGTAACGCGGGCGGGCGGCATCGTCGGTGGCTGCCAGGAGACAGGTCGGACGGTCCTTGCCCTGGTCCCGGCCGGCCACCGCCTCATGCGCCCAGAGATAATCGTAGCGCAGAACGAGGCCCGGCTTTGGATCGGGAAGCGGCAAGCCGCCGACCCTACTTCAGCAATTCGTCGAGCGCGCCATGCTCCGGATCCATCTCCGCCCGCTCCACGGCGTCGATCACCACATCTGCGGCATCAGCCGTGCGGTGAGTGCGCTGCGCGGCGGCCTTGAGCCAGTCGTAATGGTCGGCCGACATCAGCACGAACTCGCGCCGTCCGTGGCGGGTGATTTCCACCGGTTCGCGCTGCGCCTTGTGCTGGAACTCGCCGAACTTGCGCTGGAATTCGAGGGCGCCGACCCTGGGCATGACAGATATCCGTCCGACTGTGGATATCCAAATTATACGTATAATACGACTTTGGGCAAGAAGAGGAAGGTCAAGGCAATTACACCTCGACCTCGACCAGCGCGGTCTCGGGCTGGGAGCAGCAGGCAAGGATCCAGCCTTCGGCGATCTCGTCGTCGGCGATGCCGCCATTGTGCTCCATCCGCACCTCGCCCTTCAGCTTGCGCACCAGGCAGGTGCCGCACAGGCCCTGGCGGCAGGCGGTCGGGATGCGCAGGCCGCAACCTTCCGCCGCCTCCAGAACGGTCTGGCCCGGCAGCACCGCCGCCTTGCGGCCGGAGCGGGTGAAGGCGACCTGCATCCCCTCCCCGGCCGTCTCCGGCGGCGGCGCGATCGGGGATGCCACCGGCACCGGCGCCGGAGTGGCGCCGAAGCTTTCCTCGTGCCAGCGCGCCGAGGGCACGCCGAGCTCGCCCGCCACGTGCCGGGCGGCCTCCATGAACCGATCCGGGCCGCAGCAGAACACCGTCCGCCCGGCCAGGTCCGGGCACAGGGCGGAGAGCAGCGCCCGCTCCAGCCGGCCGCTGGCCCAGCCCTCGCCCGCCGGCGCGCCGGTGACGACGAAGCGCAGCCTGAGGCCGGACGCGACCTCGGCCATGTAGCCCAGCTCCGACCGGAACAGCAGGTCCTGCGGCCGCCGGGCGAAATGGACATAAACCACATCGGTCTGCGGCGCGGTGTCGAACAGCCAGCGCGCCATCGACATCATCGGCGTGGCGCCGCTGCCGGCCGACAGGAACAGGTAGCGCTCGGCCGGGTGGTCGAGCAGCGAGAAGCGGCCGGTAGGCCCGTGCGCCGTCAGCGCGTCGCCGACCTTGAGCCTGTCGAACAGCCAGCGCGTGGCGACGCTGCCCGGCTGCACCTTGGCGGTGATCTTGGCGTGGTGCGGCCGCGACGGGGTGGAGGCCAGGGTGTAGGTGCGCAGGACCGGCTCCGGCCCCGCCGGCAGCTCCAGCGTCACGAACTGGCCGGGGCGGTAGGAGAACCAGCTGCCGTCCTCCGCCTCGAAGCGGAAGGTGCGGACGTCCGGCGCCTCCTCGCGGATGCCGATGCAGCGCAGCCGCGTGGTCTTCGCGTTCCACAACTTGGGCGTCGCGCTCAGAGGGCCGGGCACGTCCTGCCGCCTCAGGCCACGTCGCGGATCGAGGTGGCGGCGGTGCCGCCGCCGAGCCGATGGGTGAGGGTGTCGGCATACCAGTCGACGAACTGGATCACCGCGCCCTCATGCATCCGCGAATACGGCCCGGGCTCATAGGCCGGGGACAGGATGCCGCGCTGGTTCTCCTCGACGATGCGGCGGTCCTCGTCATTGGTCGCGGTCCACACCTCGGTCAGCGCCTTGAGGTCGTAGTCGACGCCCTCGACCGCGTCCTTGTGCACCAGCCATTTGGTGGTGACCTCGGTCTCGGTCGGGCTGATCGGCAGGATGCGGAAGCTCAGCGCGTGGTCGGCCAGCAGGTGGTTCCAGCTGTTCGGGTAGTGGTACAGCAGCATCGAGCCGAGCTTGGTGGTCGGGAACTCGGCCAGCAGGCGGTTCACCGCCGGCTGGCCGCTCATGGTCATCGAATGGGCGTCGTTGATGAACGGCACCCGCATCACCCGATACTGCATGTCGTCCGAGATCTGGTAGCGGCTGGGCAGGCCGATCGCCTCGCAGCTCTGCCAGTGCTCGAGAATCTCCGGGTTCTCCTCCATCCCCTTCTGGCCGCTGGTCAGGGTCGGCTGGTCGGAGAAGACGCGGCACAGCTCCGGATGATTGCCGGAGCAGTGGTAGCATTCGCGGTTGTTCTCCATCACCAGCTTCCAGTTGCCGCGCTCGATGATGGTCGAGCTGTGGGCGACCTTGGCCTCGGCCAGGAAATGCGGCGCCATATAGGGCTCGACCATGCGCCGGAACGGCTCGAAGTCGCGCGGCTGCTCGGCCAGCGAGATGAAGATCCAGCCGCCGACCTCGTGGCATGCCACCGGCTTCAGCCCGAACTGCGCCGGGTCGATCGCATCCATCATGTCGCGGGCGAAGATCAGCTTGCCCTCGAGGTCGTAGGTCCACTGGTGGTAGGGGCAGACCAGCCGCGGGCGCGAGCCGCGCTCGTCGGTGCACAGGCGCGAGCCGCGGTGGCGGCAGACATTGTGGAAGGCGCGGATGGCGCGGTCGCGGCCGCGCACCACGATCACCGGATACTCGCCGATCTGCACGGTCAGGAAATCACCCGGCCGCGTCACCTCGCAGGCATGGCCGACGAACAGCCAGTCCTTGTAGAAGATGTGCTCCAGATCCAGCGCGAGATAGGCGGGGCTGGTGTAGAAATCCCGCTTCAGGCTGAAGCCCGGCGCGCGGGACAGCAGATCCATCAACATGGCCGAACGCGCTTCCATACCCGATCTTCTCCTCTGGGCACGGTCGCAGATGTGGCTTCCGGGTACGCGCCCCCGAGGACCGGCGACCGAACCGGACCCTCGCGAACATGCCCGCCGACCGCCCACCGCGATCATCGAGACAAACTCCCTCGAGGCTGGTTTCCGGGCTCCGGCGGGCTTCTTGGCCGGTGCGGCGCCTTCCCGGATCGCTCCAGTGGCCCCTGCCGCACCTTACACCGCCGTTACCGTTGCGGGGGCAGCGCCGGACTTCCACCGGCTTCCCAATTCTCCGATCCGCCGCTGCTCTGTTCCACAGCATCGGACCGGCACCTCTTGGCGGCGATCATGGCGCGACTCCGCGGCCCCGCACGCTCCAGAGCCGACACGCCATGACGCGGCTGCGACACGAGTCCCAGCCCCCGGCGACTCGGCATTTCCTGCTGCTGAGCGACCGCGCTGCGCCAGCCTCTGCCGCCGCCGGATGCGAATGCGCAGCCCCTGCCGGCACCGCCGGCGGACAATCGGGAAATCGAAACCGGAGGACGCATCATGACGCTGACCGATTTCAAGATCCTGACCTTCGACTGCTACGGCACGCTGATCGACTGGGAGACCGGCATGGTCAACGCGCTGGCACCGCTGACCGCCCGTGCCAAGCAGCCGCTGACCCGCGACCGGATCCTGGAGGCCCATGCCCGCCATGAATCGGCACAGCAGCGCTGGACCCCGGCGCGGCGCTACAGCGAGCTGCTGGCGATCGTCTACAAGCGCCTGGCCGAGGAATGGGGCGTGACGGCGAGCTGGGAGGAGGCGCTGGCCTATGGCCGCTCGATCAAGGACTGGCCGGCCTTCGCCGACACCGCCGGCGCGCTGCAGTACCTGAAGAAGTACTACAAGCTGGCCATCCTCTCGAATGTCGACAATGCCAGCTTCGCCCTCAGCAATGTCCGGCTGCAGGTCGAGTTCGACGCCGTCTTCACCGCCGAGGACATCGGCAGCTACAAGCCCGCTTCGCGCAACTTCGACTACATGCTGGAGAAGCTGGGCGGCATGGGCATCGCCCCGGGCGAGGTGCTGCACACGGCGGAGAGCCTGTTCCACGACCACGAGCCGGCGACGGCGGCGGGGCTGGCCACCTGCTGGATCCACCGCCGCCACGCCGAGGGCGGCTTCGGCGCCACCATGAAGCCGGCGACCGAGCCCAAGGTCGATTTCCGCTTCACCAGCATGGCGGAACTGGCAAAAGCTCACCAGGAGGCGCTGCGGGGCTGAGTCCCGCAGCCGATCGGACGAGGGCAGGATGGCGCCGAAGCTGGACCGGATCGACATCGCCATCCTGGCCCGGCTGCAGGCCGACGGGCGGATCACCAACGCCGCGCTGGCGGACGCGGTCGGCCTGTCGCCCAGCCCCTGCCTGCAGCGGGTGAAGCGGCTGGAGGCGGCGGGCTATATCGCCGGCTACGGCGCCCGCATCGCGCTGGCCAAGCTGACCGAGACCGTGACCGTGTTCACCGAGGTGACGCTGAGCGACCACCGGCGCGAGGATTTCATCCGCTTCGAGGCCGGGCTGGCGACGGTGGAGGAGCTGCTGGAGTGCCACATGGTCAGCGGCGGCTACGACTACCTGCTGCGCTTCCTGACCCGCAGCATCGCCCATTACCAGCAGGTGATGGAGGCGCTGCTGGACCGCCGTCTCGGCATCGAGAAGTACTTCAGCTACATCGTCATCAAGTCGCCGATCCTGCGCCAGGCCGCCCCGCTGCAGAAGCTGCTGCGGGGGGAGTAGGATCGATCATCAGAACAGAACCGCCTTTTTTCTTCCTCCCCCTCCCGCAGGGGGCTATCGGATTCACACATCTCATCCGCACGTTCGCCGGGCCCTGTTCGTTGCCTCTCCCGCTTGCGGGAGAGGCAGTGGTCT
>NZ_JASATH010000094.1:0-29509 GCF_038440215.1 Inquilinus sp. OTU3971
TTAGCCCGGCGGCCTGCGCCAGCGCCGGCGGCGTCAGGCAATGGCGGCGGACATAGTCGAGAATCGCGAAGGTGTCGGTCATGGTCGGGTCTCCAGGTTCGTCGCCTCCACTCCACATCCGCATCCGGCCCTTGACCAGCAGAGACAAATCGATCACCATCGAAATATGAAGGAAGGTCTTGATCTGGCGAGCTTATCGTCCCTGATTGGCGACCCCAGCCGGGCGCTGATCCTGTCGGCCCTGTTCGGCGGGGAGGCGCTGCCGGCGGGCGAGCTGGCGTTCCGCGCCCGGGTCACGCCGCAGACCGCCTCGAGCCACCTGGCCAAGCTGACCGAGGCCGGGCTGGTCACCGTCGAGCGCATGGGGCGGCACCGTTACTATCGGCTGTCGGGACCGGAGATCGGCTCTCTCCTGGAGAAGATGATGACGGTCGCATGGGCCCCGGCGGTCGAGCGGTCGCGCGTGCCGGCGCCGCTGCGCGACGGCCGTATGTGCTACGACCATCTCGCCGGCCGGCTGGGCGTGGCGGTGGCCGATGCGATGGTGGCCCGGGGCGTGCTGGCGCGGGGCGACGACGCCTTCGCCCTGACCGACGCCGGAACCGCCTGGCTGGCGACGCTGGGCATCGACGCGGCGGCGCTGCGGGACGGCCGCCGGTCCTTCGCCCGCCACTGCATCGACTGGAGCGAGCGCCGGCCGCATCTGGCCGGCGCGCTGGGCGCCGCCATCGCTGAACGCTTCGTCGACCGCGGCTGGATCCGGCGCGACCGCGACAGCCGCGCCGTGGCCCTGACCGAGGACGGCCGCGCCGCGCTGGCCGGGATCTTCGGGCCGGAGGTGCTGGCCGAGGCGACCGCCGCCTGAGCGCCGGCGCAAGATCCGCAAAGACGCTTCATCGCCAGTCACTGTAGAACAGGGACGTCGCCGCCTCGTCGAAGGATTGCCGATGTCGGAGAACGCCAAGCCCGGGGGATGCGGTTGCGGCGCCGTGCGCTATGCCGTGTCGGGCGCGCCGTGCTGGGTGGCAGCCTGCCATTGCCGCGACTGCCGACACGCCACCGGTGCGCCCTACTCCGTCTATGCCGGCTTCGAGCGCGTACAGGTGAGCTGGAGCGGCGAGGCCCCGAGGCGCTTCCGCTCCTCACCCGGCGCCGAGCGCTTCTTCTGCGGCCGCTGCGGCACGCCGCTGGCCTATGAGGGTGAGCGCTGGCCGGACGAGGTGCATCTGCTGGTGACGACGCTCGACGACCCCGGCGCCCTGCCGCCGCAGGGGCATGTCTATGTTGACCAGAAGCTGCCCTGGGTGCATCTCGCCGACGGCCTGCCGCGCTACCGCACCACCGCCGGCGAAGGCGGCCCGATGACGGAGGACGAGTAGCCCTTGCGCGGCGTCCCCTGCCGCCCCAGGTGAACGGCCGCGACATCAACCGCACCGAGACCGATGCCGAACGCTCTCCGCCTCGCCCTGCAGCAGATCACGTCCGATCCGGCGATCCGCCGGGTGCTGTGGGTCAGCTTCGCCGCCACCATCGCCCTGGTCCTGACCCTGCCGGCCCTCGCCGGCTGGGGCCTGTCCTTCGTCCACATCGCCAACTGGTCCTGGGTCGACACCACCCTCGACGTGCTGGGCGGCGTCGCCGTGCTGGCGCTCGGCATCCTGCTGTTCCCCGCCATCGTCGGCCTGGTGGCCGGGCTGTTTCTCGACGACGTCGCCGAGGCGGTCGAGGCCCGCCATTTCCCCGCCCTGCCGCCGCCGCGGCGGCAGCGGATCGGCGAGATCGTGTGGGGTTCCGCCCGCTTCTTCCTGGCGCTGGTCGCGTTCAACCTGATCGCGGTCGGCATCGTGCTGGTGGTGCCGGGTGTCAACCTGCTGGTGTTCTGGCTGGTGAACGGCTACCTGCTGGGCCGCGAATATTTCGAACTGGTGGCGGCGCGCAGGGTCGAGCCCGCGGCGGCGCGGGCGCTGTGGCGCGAGCGCCAGGGCCGCTTCATCGTCGCCGGCCTGGTGCTGGCCGCGATCCTGCTGATTCCGGTGGTCAACCTGGTGGTGCCGGTGTTGGGCGCCGCCTTCATGACCCATGTCTTCCACCGCGCCGTCGGCGCCGCCGGCCGGACCCCGGCGGGGCGGATGGCCGGATAGTTCATTTGACCGAAATGCGGCATAATGGCTCCAGTGCCAGGAACGGGGCTGGCGGCCGCGGGTTGATCGGCGGATAAGCATCCAGCTACAGTCCTGACCCCATCGCCCGATGGGGCATCCAGCCCGGAACCACAACAAGCAGGGGGACACCCGCGTGTTTCGTCGACGCAACCCCGCTGGCGGAGGATCGGATGGCGGCGCCGAGCGGCAAGGCTATCCCGCCGCCACGGACACGTCCTTAGTCCGGCCCACCGCCCCGACCGCGCCTCAAGGAGAGCCCATGTCGTCCACCGCCAAGCCCGCCACCGGCTACAAGACCGAGCTGCCGCGCCGGGTCGACCTGCCCGGTACCGGTGCGATCGGCGGCGTCCGCCGCCCGGCGGAGTCGGCGGGACCGACCGGCCGCGAATCGCCGCGCAAGCTGATCGTCGGCAGCGAGATCTCGCTGGCCGGCGAGATCACCGCCTGCGACCACTTGGTGGTCGAGGGCCGGATCGAGGCCAAGATCAAGGATTGCCAGACCATCGAGATCGCCGAGCAGGGCGTGTTCAAGGGCTCGGCCGAGATCCGCGACGGCGACATCGCCGGACGGTTCGAGGGCGATCTGTCGGTCTCCGGCCTGCTGCGCCTGCGCGCCAGCGGCGTCGTCACGGGCACCATCAAGTATGGCGAGCTGCAGGTCGAGACCGGCGGCAAGCTGATCGGCACGCTGCAGCCGCTGGGCGGCGACGCCGGAGCGGCGACGGCCCCGGCCGCGACGGCGGCTGCCCCGCAGCCCGCCCCGACCCCGCTGTTCGACGACAAGGCCGAGGCCGGCGGCGACCGCTGAGCCGGCCGGATCGGACCCATTGCGACCGCGAGCGACCGGGGCGACCCGGCCGTTTCGCTGTCTGGCGGGCGACTCGGGAGCCGGGAGCAGTTTCAACCGGCCAGCCAGCCGGCGCACCGCGGCCGCGGCACCGATCCTGCCGGCACGCAAGAAAAAGGGCCGCAGCGAACTGCGGCCCGAGTTTAGGGAGGAAACGCCCAAGAAGTGCGTTACGACAGCAGCATCGCTGCATGTCGCAATGCACAATTTAGGCAGTTCGCCGGACAAATCAAGAGGAAAATGAATTCCTCTTGTGAAACAGCCACTTAGAACTCATTCGTGCCTAAGATATGTGCAATTAGCATTAAGTTTGTGCTGCGATGCACACTCCCGCGCCGACTCCGGCCTGGCGACACGCTTCGACTCGCGGCCCGCGGCCCGACGCTTCGGGCTTGCCCCCGGCCGTCGCATGAGGGAAGCATGGCCATCCTGCACCAGCCGGCCCGCCATGCCTGAGTCCCTCGCCCTCATCGCCGATCTCGGCGGCACCAACGCCCGCTTCGCCCTGGCCGATGCCGCCGGCACGCGCGACACCAAGATCCTGCACGGGCCGGACTATCCGACCCTGGCCGAGGCCGCCCACGCCTATCTCGATATGGTCAAGCCGGCGACTCCGCCCCGGCAGGCGGCGATCGACGTGGCCAGCCCGGTCACCGGCGACCAGGTGACGCTGACCAACGCCGCCTGGTCGTTCTCGATCGCGGCGCTGAAGGCGGAGCTCGGGCTGGAGCGGCTGGAGGTGATCAACGACTTCACCGCCGTCGCCCTGGCGGTGCCGTATCTGGACGAGGGCGACCGCGTCCGGATCGGCAGCGGCACGCCGGTGGCGGACGAGCCGATCGGCGTGCTCGGCCCCGGCACCGGCCTCGGCGTCTCCGGCCTGGTGCCGAGCGGCGGGCGCTGGGCCGCCCTGGCCGGCGAGGGCGGGCACGTCACCATGGCGGCAGCGACCGAGCGCGAGGCGGCGGTGCTGGACCGGCTGCGCCACCGCCACCAGCACGTCTCGGCCGAGCGTGTGCTGTCCGGCATGGGGCTGGTCAATCTCTACGAGACGCTGTCGCAGCTGGACGGGATCGACCCGGTGCAGCGCGACGCCGCCGCCGTCACCGAGGGCGCCAGGACCGGCGACCCGCACTGCGCCGAGGCGGTGTCGATGTTCGCCTCGATGCTCGGCACCATCGCCGGCAACCTGGCGCTGACGCTGGGGTCCCGCGGCGGCGTCTACATTGCCGGCGGCATCGTGCCGAAGCTAGGCCCGCTGTTCGACGGCGCGCTGTTCCGCCAGCGCTTCGAGGCCAAGGGCCGGATGCGCAGCTTCGTCGTCGGCATCCCGACCTATCTCGTCACCCACCCGCTGCCGGCCTTCCTCGGATTGCGCTCGGTGCTGGGCCTGACCTGATGATGCTCGATCTCGACCGGCTGCGCGCCGGCACCCCCGGCTGCGCCCGGGTGCTGCATCTCGACAATGCCGGCTCGGCCCTGCCGCCCGCCCCGGTGCTGGACGCGATGCTGGACCATCTGCGCCGGGAGGCGGAGATCGGCGGCTATGCCGCGGCCGCGGAGGCCGAGCCGCGGCTGGAGGCAGCCTATCTCTCGATCGCCCGGCTGATCGGCGCCGATCCGGCCGAGATCGCCATGATGGAGAACGCCACCCGCGCCTGGGACATGGTGTTCTATGGCCTGCTCTTCCGGCCCGGCGACCGGATCCTGACCGCCAAGGCCGAATACGCCTCCAACACCATCTCCTACCTGCAGGTGGCGCAGCGCACCGGCGCGGTGGTCGAGGTCGTGCCCGATGACGCCACCGGCCAGCTCGACGTCGCGGCGCTGGAGCGGGCGGTGATGGCCACCGATCGCGGCCCGGCGCGGCTGATCACGGTCAGCCACATCCCGACCAATGGCGGGCTGGTGAATCCGGCAGCGGCGATCGGGAAAGTCGCACGCGCGCATAGCATCCCCTATCTGCTCGACGCCTGCCAGTCGGTCGGCCAGATGCCGGTCGATGTCGAGGACATCGGCTGCGACATGCTGTCGGCCACCGCCCGCAAGTTCCTGCGCGGGCCGCGCGCGGTCGGCTTCCTCTATGTCCGGCGGTCGATGCTGGACCGGATCGACCCGCCCTTCCTCGACCTCTACGCGGCGGAGATGGTGGCGCCCGACCGCTATGTGGTGCGCCCCGACGCCCGCCGCTTCGAGAATTTCGAGCGCAACTTCACCGGCATCCTCGGCATGGGCGCCGCGGTCGACTACGCCCTCGCCCTCGGCCTCGACGCCATCCGCGGCCGCGCCCGGGCCCTGGCGGAACGGCTGCGCCACGGGCTTTCGGCCCTGCCCGGCGTCACCGTGCGCGACAAGGGCGCCGAGCGCTCGGCGATCGTCAGCTTCACCAAGGCCGACGAGCCCGCCGAGGCGCTGCACCGGCGGCTGCGCGAGGCCGGCATCAACACCAGCGTCACCCGCCGCCGCTCGACCATGTTCGACATGACCGACCGCGGCCTCGACGCGATGCTGCGGGCCTCGCCGCACTACTACAACAGCGAGGCCGAGATCGACCGGTTCGTGGCGGTGGTCGCGGGCTGAACAGATCGGGCCTCTCGTCAGCTTCCCGCCTCGATCAGCCGGACCGCATACGCCCGAAAGATCGGATCGGCCGTCATCAGCTCCAGGCCCTCCGCCTGGGCCTGTGCAATCAGCATGCGGTCGAACGGATCGCGATGATGCGGCGGCAAGGCCCCGGCCTGCTGGCCATGGAAGAACGAGATCGGCAGCTTGGAGAAACCCTTCTCCTCCACCACAGCCTCGATATCGGCCGGCGCCGTAAGCTTCCCGAGCTGGCGCTTGATCTCGATTTCCCAGGCCGTCGCCGCGCTGACGAAGATGCGGTTCCGTGGCTCGGCGATAACCTCTCGCGCCAATCGTCCAAGAGCGGGATCGTTTGCAAGCCACCACAGGAACGCATGCGTGTCGAGCAGGACCGCACGCATCACTTACCCTCGAAGAGGTCCGCGATGGCCTCGTTCGAGGCGTCGAAATCCGGCGCGATGACGATTTGGCCCTCATAGCCACCGGGTTGGCGTCGCGCCCCGGCATAGGGCACGAGTTCGACCCACGGCTCGCCCGCCCTTGCGATCACCACCTGCTCCCCGGCCCGCGCCTTCTCCGCCAGGGCCGACAGGTTGCTCTTCGCCTCGTGCATATTCACCCGGATCATGGCGGCTCTCCTTAGCCCGCTTAGCTAAGCATAATTCATAGCGAGCTTGCCGTCATCTACTCTCCCAGCAGATGCAGCACGATCTCGCGCCGGTGCGGCCGGCGGCGATGCTCGAACAGGTAGATCCCCTGCCAGGTGCCGAGCGCCAGCCGTCCGGACGCAACCGGGATCGACAGCTGCACCTGGGTCAGCGCGGTGCGGATATGGGCCGGCATGTCGTCCGGTCCCTCGGCATCGTGGATGTAGCCGTCGCCCTCCGGCGCGATCCGCTCGAAGAACGCCTCCAGATCGGCCCGGACATCCGGATCGGCATTCTCCTGGATCAGCAGCGAGGCCGAGCTGTGCCGGCAGAACACGGTCAGCAGGCCGGTCCCGATCCGCTGCGCCTCGACCCAGGGCCGAATCTGCGGCGTGATCTCGACCAGCCCCTTGCCGCGGGTGGTCAGCTGGAGGGTGTGGAGGAACTGCTGCATCGGCCCACCATGCGTCGAGCGGTGTGCCGGATCAACGGCAGCGACGGGATGGCGGATCCCCGCCCGATCGGCGAGAATGCGCCCATGGCCGAAGACGAGTTCTACCTCCAGGTGCCGGTGTTCGACGGCTTCGCCCGGCTGACCGACCCGGCGCTGTACCGGCCGCTGCCGGAGGACTGGGTGATCGGCCTGTCCGACGTCGTCTCCTCCACCGCCGCGATCCGCGCCGGGCAGTACAAGAGCGTCAACATCGCCGGCGCGGCGCTGATCGCCGCCGTGTCCAACGCCCTGGCGCAGCGCGACTTCCCCTTCGCCTTCGGCGGCGACGGCGCCAGCTTCGCCCTGCCGCCCGGCGACGCCGACACCGCCCGCGCCGCCCTGGCCGCCACCGCCGCCTGGGTGCGCGACGAACTGGGCCTGACCCTGCGGGTCGGGCTGGTGCCGGTGGCGGAGATCCGCGCCGCTGGCTGGGACATCCGCGTCGCCCGCTACGCCCCGTCGCCGAACGTCGCCTACGCCATGTTCATGGGCGGCGGCCTGGCCTGGGCCGAGCGCGAGCTGAAGGCCGGCGCCTTCGCGGTCGAGCCGGCGCCGGCCGGCACCCGCCCGGACCTGACCGGCCTGTCCTGCCGCTGGCAGGAGTTCCCGGCCCGCCACGGCGTGGTGGTGTCGCTGATCGCCGCCCCGGCCGTGGCCGAGAGCGAGGCCGGCTTCCGCGAGCTGGTCGGCGACATCCTGCGCATGACCGGGCGCGAGAGCGAGGCCGAGCACCCGATCGCCGATCTCGGCCGCGGCCTGGTCTGGCCGCCGCCCGGGCTGGATGTCGAGGCGCGGGCGTCGCGCGGCGCCGGCC
Organism: Inquilinus sp. OTU3971; assembly: GCF_038440215.1. Classification (NCBI taxonomy): domain Bacteria; kingdom Pseudomonadati; phylum Pseudomonadota; class Alphaproteobacteria; order Rhodospirillales; family Rhodospirillaceae; genus Inquilinus; species Inquilinus sp. OTU3971. The sequence continues at coordinate 7,547 of NZ_JASATH010000094.1, forward strand.
AGCCGCTGCTGCTGCGCAAGCTGGTGCTGGGGCTGCACAGTCTGGCCGGCTGGACGCTGTTCCGCTTCGGCATCCCGCTCGGCGGCTTCCAGCCCGGGCGCTACATGCGCGAGATGGTCGCCAATGCCGATTACCGCAAATACGACGACGGGCTGCGCATGACGCTGGACTGCACCCCGGCCCTGGCCGACCGGCTGGAGGCGCGCCTGCTGGCCGCCGAGCAGGCCGGCATCGCCCGCTTCGGCCTGCACCGGCAGGATTCGGCGATCGTCACCTGCTTCACCCCGTCGCCGCTGCGCAGCGACCATGTCCATTTCGTCGACGGCGCCGCCGGCGGCTATGCCGCCGCCGCGTCCCGGCTGAAGCTGCCGTGAAGGCCGGCAACCTCTTCGACGAGCTGCCGCAGGAGGCGGCGGAGGAGCAGGTCACCACCCTGCTGCAGGCCGCCGGCTTCGTGCTGGAGCGCATCGTCTCCACCGGTCAGGCCAGCCCGCCGGGCTTCTGGTACGACCAGGAGCGGGCGGAATGGGTGGTGCTGCTGCGCGGCTCCGCCGGGCTGGAGATCGAGGGCGAGGCGGCACCCCGCACCCTGCGCCCCGGCGACTGGGTGCACATCCCGGCCCATGCCCGCCACCGCGTCGCCTGGACCGCCCCGAACCAGCCGACGGTGTGGTTGGCCCTGCATCATGACTAGCCGCGGCTAGGCGGCAATCAGCTCGAAGCGGTCGACATCCACCAGGCCGCGGTCGGTGATCTTGAGATGAGGGATCACCGGCAGAGGCAGGAAGGCGAGCTGGATGAAGGGCTCCGGCAGCGGGCAGCCCATCGCCCTGACCGCCCGGCGCAGCGCCCGCAGGTCGTCGGCCACCCGCTCGAAGGGCTGCAGGCTCATCAGACCCGCCAGGGGCAGGGCGATCTCGCCGGCCACCTGGCCGTTGCGCACCGCGACGAAGCCGCCCTGCAGCTCGATCAGCCGATTCACCGCGACGGCCATGTCGGCGTCGTTGTCGCCGACAACGCAGATGTTGTGGCTGTCATGCCCGACCGAGGAGGCCAGCGCCCCGCCGCGGAAGCCGAAGCCCTTGACGAAGGCGCGGCCGACATTGCGGTTCACCCCGTGCCGGGCGAAGACGCAGATCTTGAGGATGTCCTGGTCCGGGTCGGGGTGGCGGCAGCCGTCGCGCCAGGGCAGGGTCGCAGTCAGCGCCTCGGTGATGATCTTGCCCGGGATCAGCCCGATCACCGGACCGGTCGGGCCGGAGGTCGGGGCGCGGAAATCCTCCACCGCCACCGGGTCGAGCCTGACCGAGCCGAGCCCGACCGGCGCCGGGGCCGCGCGGCCTTCGAAGATCTCCGGCCCGACCACGCGCCCGGCGCTGATCACCTGCGACACGGCACAGCTCTCGAGGTCGTCCAGCAGCACCAGATCGGCCCGGCGGCCGGGGGCGACCAGGCCGCGGTCGCGCAGGCCGAAACCTTGGGCCGCCGACCAGGTGGCGGCGCGGTAGACATGGGCCACCGGCGCGCCCTGGCGGATCGCGGCCCGGATCAGGTGGTCGAGATGGCCTTCCTCGGCGATGTCCAGCGGGTTGCGGTCGTCGGTGCACAGGCCGAGCAGCGGCGATGTCTCGGCCGAGATGATCGGCGCCAGGGCGTGCACGTCCTTGCTGACCGAGCCGTCGCGGATCAGGATCTGCATGCCCTTGCGCAGCTTCTCCAGCGCCTCCTCCGGCCCCGTCGTCTCGTGGCAGTTGCGGATGCCGCAGGCGAGATAGGCGTTGAGCGGCTTGCCGCGCAGCAGCGGCGAATGGCCGTCGATATGGCCGTCCTGGAAGGCGGCCAGCTTCTCCAGCACCGCCTCGTCCTTGGCCAGCAGGCCGGGGAAGTTCATGAATTCGGCCAGGCCGATCACCTTGGGATGGCCGCGGTGCCGCACCAGATCGGCGGCGTCGAGCCGGGCGCCTGCGGTCTCGAGTTCCGTCGCCGGCACACAGGAGGAGAGCTGGACCCGCAGGTCCATCGCCGTGCCGAGGGCACCGTCGAGGAAATAGCGCAGCCCCGTCTCGCCCAGCACGTTGCAGATCTCGTGCGGGTCACAGATCGCGGTGGTGGTGCCGCGCGGCAGCACGCAGCGGTCGAACTCCGCCGGCGTCACCAGGGTCGATTCGCAATGCACATGAGTGTCGATAAAGCCGGGGACCACGACCTTGCCGCGCCCATCGATCTCGGCCGTCCCGGCATAGTCGGCGCAGGTGCCGACGATGCGGTCGCCGCAGATCGCCACGTCGCCCTCCAGCAGCGCGCCGGTGATCACGTCGAGGGTGCGCGCGCCCTTGATCACCAGATCGGCGGGCGCATGGCCCAGCGCCTGGTCGATTCGCCGCCTCAGATCCGCCGTGCCGCTCATGCCGTCCTCTCCTGCCAGGCCGGCAGCGTAGCAGGAACGAAGCCGATCCGTGCCTGCCTTCGAAATAGATAGGATTTTATGTGAATTATTCCTACCGTCCACCCGACGGCGACACGGCCGCCGGTTTCGACTATCACCTGATCAGGAGGCCATCGGCCGGGGCGATCGGGAGACTCATGGGAATGGAGAAGCTTCTGGGCTCGGTCCGCTCGATCGTCCTGCTCGCGATCCTGGGCTTCCTGCTGTTCTTCGGCGCAGCCGGATGGCTCGGCAAGCAGTTCCTGGCCGACAACGCCCGCACCCAGGCCCGGGTCGACCACACCAACCTGGTGATCGCCACCATCTATGAGGCCCGGCTGAACATCGCCCGGGCCCAGGCTTTGAGCCGCAGCTTCGTCCTCACCGGCAACCCGCGGGACGCGGCGGTCGCGGAGGACAGCGCCCGGCTGGCCACCGACAAGCTGCTGGATCTGCGCAGCCTGACCGCCGACAACCCGGACCAGGTCCGGCGCTTCGACGACGCCGCGGTCATCACCGAGCAGATCCTGGTCACCAACGACCGGATCATCGCCTCGGTCCGGCAGGGTGATCTCGACGGCGCCCAAGCCATCGTCCGGGGCGCCGCCGACCAGGCGCCGGCCTTCCGTGCCAGGATCGAGGAGGCGGTGGCCACCGAGACGGCGTTGCTGGCGGAGCGCCAGGACGCCACCGAGGCGACGCTGCGGCGGATCGCCTGGCTGCTGGGCGGTGTCGCCGCGCTGGCCGCCCTGTGCGGGCTGCTGGCGGCCTGGGCGCTGTCGCGCCAGGTGCGCACCGACCAGAAGCGCTACCGCGAGCTGGAGCAGGCCAAGCTGGAGAGCGACGCCGCCGCCCGGGCGCTGGCGGAAAGCCAGGCCCAGCTGCAGGCCATGCTGGACAGCGCCCGCGACCCGATCCTGGTGGTCGGCCAGGACGGCGTGGTCGGGCTGGCCAACCGCGCCTGCGGCGAGGCCTTCGGCGTGGCCGCCGGCGAGCTCGTCGGCACCGACATCTCCGCGCTGGCGCCGGCCCTGGCCGGCGGCGCCCAGCCGACCGGCGAGGTGACGGTGACGCGGCGCGACGGCAGCAGCTTCCCGGCCGAGATCTCGACCGGCGTGTTCGAGCGCGACGGTCACGCCGCCTCGGTCTGCATCCTGCGCGACATGACCGAACGGCACCGGCTGGACCAGTTGAAGAACGAGTTCGTGTCGACGGTGAGCCACGAGCTGCGCACGCCGCTGACCTCGATCCGCGGCTCGCTGGGCCTGATCGTGGCCGGGGCGGCGGGGGCCATCCCCGACAAGGCAAAGTCGCTGCTGGAGATCGCCCACAAGAACAGCGAGCGGCTGGTCGGGCTGGTCAACGACATCCTCGACATCGAGAAGATCGAGTCAGGGCGGATGGAGTTCCGGCACGATCGGCTGGAGGTCGGGGCGTTGGTCGACCAGGCGATCGAGATGAACCAAGCCTATGCGGCACAGCACCGGGTGGAGTACTGGGTATCGGCAAGGCCGGATGCGGCCTTGCTCATGCTGGGTGACGCCGACAGAATCACACAGGTGCTGACCAACCTACTGTCGAACGCGGCCAAGTTCTCGCCGGCCGACGCCGTGGTGGACGTCGCCATCCACGTCTTTGGGCACTTTGTCCGGATCAGCGTGCGGGACCACGGCGCCGGCATCCCGGAGGAGTTCCGGAGCCGGATCTTCCAGCGCTTCGCCCAGGCCGACGCAAGCGACGTGCGGCGCAAGGGTGGCACCGGCCTCGGCCTGTCGATCGCCAAGGCCATCATCGAACGCCATGGCGGCCGCATCGGCTTCGAGCCGGCGGAGGGCGGCGGCACCCGCTTCTGGTTCACCCTGCCGCTGCTGGCCGAGGCGCCGGAGAGCGCCGCCCTGCCCGGCGACACCCGGCGCCGGGTGCTGATCTGCGAGGACGACCCGGACGTCGCCACCCTGCTGGGCCTGATGATCGAGCAGGATGGCTGGCGGGCCGACATCGTCCGTGACGCCGAGACGGCGCTGGAGAAGGCCCGCACCGGGCAGTACGACGCGATGACGGTCGACCTGCTGCTGCCGGGCATGGACGGCATCACCCTGATCCGTCAGCTGCGCGCAGACCCGGCCACGGCGGACCTGCCGATCGTCGTCGTTTCCGCCACCGCCCAGGACGGCAAGCGCGAGCTGAACGGCGACGCCTTCAACATCGTCGACTGGCTGGACAAGCCGATCGAGCAGCTGCGGCTGCGGACGGCGCTACGCCAGGCGGGCTTACGCAGCCGCAGCGGCCGCGCCTGCATCCTGCATGTCGAGGACGATGACGACGTGATCAAGGTGGTGGGCGCCATCGTCCGCGACGAGGCGGAGATCGTGCCGGCGCGGTCGCTGCAGGAGGGCCGCGCGAAGCTGGCGCAGCGGCGCTTCGACCTGGTCATCATCGATGTCGGGCTGCCCGACGGCTCCGGCCTCGACCTCTTGGAGACGATCAGCGCCCGCACGCCGCGGGAGCCGGTGCTGATCTTCTCGGCCCAGGATTCCAGCGCCTCCTACGCCAGCGCGGTCTCCGCCTCGCTGGTCAAGAGCCGCACCGACAACGAACAGCTGCACCAGACCATCACCGACCTGATCAACGGCCTGATCCAGGACAAGCAAGGGGGCCCCCGCCATGGCCGATGAGGTGCTGACCCGCATCCTCTATGTCGAGGACGATGCCGACATCCGCTCGGTCGCCGGCTTCGCGCTGGAGGCGGTCGGCGGCTTCGTCCTGGCCGCCTGCGCCTCGGGCGAGGAGGCGCTCGCCCGGGCCCCCGGCTTCGCGCCGCAGCTGCTGCTGCTTGACGTGATGATGCCGGGCATGGACGGGCCGGAGACGCTGGCGGCGCTGCGCGAGATGCCGGGCACCGCGGTGACGCCGGCCGTGTTCATGACCGCCAAGGTGCAGCTGCACGAGGTGGCGCGCTACCGTGCCCTCGGCGCCATCGATGTCATTTCCAAGCCGTTCGACCCGATGACGCTGTCGGACGAGATCCGCGCCATCTGGGCCAGGCGCGACGGCCGGGGCACGGGGTCGTGACCCAGGACGCGCTGCAGGCCCAGCTGGACCGGCTGCGGGCGAAATTCGCGGCCGAGCTGCCGCAGACGCTGGCCGAGGCCGAGGCGCTGCTGGCGGCGCTGCGGGCCGGCGACGGCGAGGCGCTGAAGGGGCTGCACTTCGTCGCGCACCGGTTGCATGGCACCGGCGGAACCATGGGCTTCGCCGCCCTGTCCGGCGTCGCGGCCGCGCTGGAAGCACGGCTCGACGCCTGCCTCAAGGCCGGCGGCGCCGGGCCGGAGGACATCGAGGCGATCGCGGCCGGGCTGGCGGCGCTGAAGGCGGCCTGAGCCACCTCAGGCGGCTTCGACCACCTCGATCTCGGCGGTGATCTCGGCGACCTTGCCGAGCATGATCGAGGCCGAGCAGTACTTCTCCTTCGACAGCGCCACGGCGCGCTCGACCTTGACGCGGTCGAGGCCGCGGCCGGAGACGATGTAGCGCATGTGGATCTTGGTGAAGACCTTGGGATCGGTCTCGGCGCGCTCGGCCTCGACCTCGACCCGGCAATCGGCCACCGGCTCGCGCGCCTTCTCCAGGATCATCACCACGTCGAAGGCGGTGCAGCCGCCGAGGCCGAGCAGCAACATCTCCATCGGCCGGACGCCGAGGTTGCGGCCGCCATGCTCCGGCGCGCCGTCCATGACCACGGCATGGCCGCTGCCGGATTCGCCAAGGAAGGTGCGGCCTTCGACCCAGGTGATGCGGGCTTTCATCTGATCTGCTCCAGGAACCGATTCGAGCCGGCACCCTAGCAGCGCCGACCCGGGCCGTCAGCCGGGCGACAAGGGCGCCGTCCCGGCCGGTCGCTCGGCGATCTCCAGGATCAGCTTGCGCACCACCGCGTCGGTGAAGCGGGCATCGGCGTCGGCGGTGATGACGAAGGCGCCGGGGCCGCCGATCACCTGGTCGCGGAAGAAATCCTCCAGCGAGCCGCCGGCCCAGCCCGGCCGGCCACTGCGCGACAGCACGGCGAGGCCGTTGATCGTGATGCCGGCGGCCAGCGCCTCGGCCCGTACCTCCGGCAGCGGCCGGCCGCCGCGCTGCCCGGCATCGGCCGAGACGTCGATCACGCGGCGGAGCCCCTGATGGGCGTTGCCCTCGATTATGCGCTTCGACAGATCGATGGCGTTGCTGATCGAGTTCCAGCCGACCGCGCGCCGCGGCGCCGCGGCCAGCGCCGCACCGAAGGCGGCGGCGCTGCCAGGCCCGTCGATCACGGTCCAGTCGACGATGACATGCTGCGACTCCGCCCCGCCCCATTCGACGAAGGCGACCGCGATCCGGCCGGTGATGCCGCCCCGGATCGCCTGCTGCACCCGCGGGTCGGCCAGGGCCTTGGCGTAGCCCTCACGCTGCAGCCGCAACTCCTCGTCGTCGATCGAGCCTGAGCCGTCGGTGGCGAAGACCAGCTCGACATCGACGTCGAACTCCTGCGCCGCGGCGGGGGCCGCGCACAGCGCCAGGGCCAGGGCAAGACCGCGATGCAGCACCGGCGCCTCCCGCTTCGATGGGAAGCTCTCAGCATTCCGGCTGCGGACCGGCCTGTCAAACGCCAGCGGGCCGCACCCCGAATCCGGGCTTTGCATCGCCGCCGCTTTGCAGTATGGTCCGCGCCGCTTCGGGTCCTCGGGCCCGAGTCCATGGCCTGCACTCGTAGCTCAGCTGGATAGAGCGCCGCCCTCCGGAGGCGGAGGTCACAGGTTCGAATCCTGTCGAGTGCGCCATCCCTCCCGGATCAATTCGGACTTAGCGGACCAACCGCCAGAACCGGTCCTCCGCGTCGTTGCGGTGGCGTCGATGGTCGTGGCGGCGGTCGTCGTCGCGGTATCTGCGATGGCTGTACCGATCAGGGTTCCGGTCATGGTCCCGCCGCCAGTCGCGGTCGTGATCCCGATACTGCCGATAGGCATAGGGCGACACGTATGGCTGGTTGTGCTCCGATGCGCCTTTGGCGTGAGCGGTCGGCGCGGCCGGTGGCGCCACGGCCGTCAAGGCGGCCGCAACCAGGGCGGCCCTGGGCAACGATTTCATGAGCGGCATCCTTGCTGCCTCCGTGGTCCATCTAAGAGACGCACGGCCCAGGGCGCGGATGCCGTCGCAACCGCTGCCGGCCCTGCACAGGCAGGACCGGAAGGACAGAATCCGGCGGCGGGCGGGCGGACGCTTGCCGCCGGATTTCCCTACTTCGGCGGGAAGAAGAGGCGCCGCACGTTGTTGTCGCGGTCGTTCCCGCCACGGTCGCCGCGGTCCCTGTCGCCATTGTCCGAGCGGCGGACGTTTTCCGAGTTGTTGCGGTTGTTGTCCGGGCTCCGCCCGTCTTTCCCGAACAGCCGCCAGAAACGATCCTCAGCATCGCCGTCGCGATTGCTGCGCTGCCGGTTGCGGCGCCGGTCATTGTCGTCATCGTCCCGATCATGGCGGCGATACCGGTCGCGATCGCGGTAACGGTATTGATCGTTATCGCGGTAGCGATACCGGCTGCGGTCATAGCCCCAATAGCGATCGTCGTCATCGTACCAGCTGGAATAGCTGTCGCCGTAGTAACCGCCACCATAGTAGCCAGGCCCCGTCTGGCATGACGCCACCAGCGGAACGGAGGCTGCCATGGCGACCGCGACCAGCCCCGTCCGGAACAGACCACTGCCATACGCCACGACGCTCTCCCTCGTCGTTCATGCTGCCCTGATCAACACGTGAGTTTGTGGCGAAATTCCGTCGTGCCGAGAACCACGGTCCCGCTGGTCGACGGCCTGCCGGCCGGCTGACCCAATCGGTCATCGGCTCCGCGATAGACGACATCCTCATCGGCGGCGCTGGGGGCGACGTGCTGCGCGGCTTCGACGGCGCCGGGGCCGACACGCTCGACGGCGGCGCCGGCACCGACACCGACACCGACACCGACACCGCCAGCTACTACACCGGCTCGGCGGGCGTCTCGGTCAACCTGGCCACGGGCAGCGGCAGCAATGGCGAGGCCCAGGACGATTCACTGGCCGGGATCGAGAACCTCTCCGGCAGCCAGGGCAACGACGCCTGGTCGGGAGCAGCGCCGCCAACACGCTGCAGGGCTGGGACGGCAACGACGTGCTCACCGGCGCCGGCGGCAAGGACACGCCGACCGGAGGGGCCGGGGCGGATCGCTTCGCCTACGCCGGCGCGGCGGAGAGCGCGGTCGGAGCCAATGCCGATCGGATCACCGATTTCAGCCATGCCCAGGGCGACAAGATCGATCTGTCGGCGATCGACGCCAGCACCACCCTCGCCGGCAACCAGGCCTTCAGCTTCATCGGCACCGCCCCCTACACCGGCGCTACCGGGCAGCTGCGCTACGCCGTCGCCGGCGGCGTCACCACCATCGCCGGCGACGTCAATGGCGACGGCACCTCGGACTTCCACATCCAGCTCACCGGGGCCATCGGCCTGGTGGCCGGCGACTTCACCCTCTGAGCCGACCGCGGAGGACGGGTCACGCGGCGTGGCGCGGGGCCGCCACGCCGAACAGCCCGGCCACCACCTCCTCGGCGATGGCGAAGCCGGTGCTCATGCCGGTGCCGCTGGTGACCTGGACCACCCGCGTCGCCTCGTCCGGCGCTTCGGCGAAGGCCTCGGCCGGGCCGGAGGGGTAGATCCCGACCCAGCGCTCGGTCACCGCCGGCTGCGGCACGTCCAGCAGCTCCGCCATGTGGCGCAGGATCAGCCCCTCCACCGGCTGCGGCGCGAAGGGGTCGGGCGAGTCGTCGTAGTGGTGGGAATCGCCGACCACCAGCGAGCCGTCGGCCGACTGCACCACGATCAGATGGATGCCGTTGGCCAGCGTCTCCGGCACCTCGGCCGCCAGCCGGGCCTTCAACGGCGCCGCCTCCGGCAGGTCGGCGAAACCGTGATAGCGGCCGAGGCTGAGGTCGCCCATCACCGCCGCCGGCAGCCGCCAGCCCCGCGCTGCCAGCCGCAGCATCTGCAGCTTGCACAGGGTGGTGCAGTGGCGGGCCATGATCTCGGAGAAAAGCGATTTCAGGTCCGGGCCGGGGCAGACCACGATGTGGTCGGCCAGGATCGGGCCCTCGCTGGTCTCGACCCGCGGTGCCTGCACCGCGCGGACCTGGACGCCGCGGCGGAAAACGACGCCATGCGCCGATTCCAGCCAAGCGGCCAGGCGCGGGATCGCCTCGCGCGGCTCGATCCGCAGCTCATGCGGGCTCCACAACCCGACGCGCAGCCCCTCGGCCCGCGCCATCGGCAGCCGCGCCGCCATGGCAGCGGCCGGCAGCAGGTCGCAGTCCTCGCCCATTTCGGTGCGGGCGAAGGCCTCGAGCACGGCCTGCCCCTCCTCGGTCCGGGCCAGGAGGGCGGTGCCGCGATGCAGCACCGGGATGCCGGCCTGCGGCGCCACCTCGGCCCAGACGTCGCGGCTGCGCATCGCCCGGCGCCAGGTCGGGCCGGCCGACTGGCCGCTGACGGTGACGAAGCCGAAATTGCGGATCGAGGCGCCGATGGCGCGCGCCTCGCGGTCGATCACCACCACCCGGAGGCCCCGGCGCGCGGCGGCGAGGGCATGGGCGAGGCCGAGGATGCCGGCGCCAACGATGGCGAGATCGTAGCGGTTCACGGCGCGTCCCCGGCGGTGATCCGGGCCTCGATCCGGTCGATCGCGGCCGGTACCTCGGCGATGCCGTCGACCACCTCATGCGCCCCGGCGGCCCGCAGCCGGTCGGTCGCGGCGCGGCGCAGCCCGGCCTGCCGGTCCGCCGGCAGCGCCGCCCATTCCGCCTTGGTCAGGCCGACCTCGTTGCCGGTCACGGCCAGGGCGATGGTCCACATGCCGGCATTCAGCCCCTCGGCGACGTCGACCACGGTGTCGCCGATCTTGACCGCGGCCTGGACCGGATGGAGGTCGAGCTCGATCAGCGCCTTCAGCGCCATCGCCGGGCCGGGCCGGCCGGACGGGGTCTCGCCGGCGCAGACGATCACCTCCGGCGCATAGCCCTGCCGGGCGGCGGCCGGGATCACCACCTCCATCACCGGCCGCGGGAAGCCGGTGGTGGTGCCGATGCGGATGCCGCGGGCCTCGAGCGCCGCCATGGTCTCGACCGTGCCCGGGATCAGCACCGCGTGGCGCTCCACCGCCGCCACCTGCAGCGGCAGGAAGCGATCGTACAGCTCGTCGACATCGGCGGCGATCGGCGCCCGGCCATGCACCCGTTGCCAGCAGGCCGCGACCTGCGGCATGTCGAGCAGGGCTCGGATGTGGTCCCATTTCGCGATGCCCATCGGCAGCCGGGCGGTGGCCAGCGGCACCTCGACCCCGACCTTGGCGAAGGCGTCGACCAGCGAGGTGATCGGCGCCTGGCAGCCGAAATCGACGGTGGTCCCGGCCCAGTCGAAGATCGCGGCCCGGACCGGGCCGGCGTAGCGGCGGCGATAGGTGAAGCTCATGGAGGCCCTCCGCTGGTGGGAATCGCGTCGGCGGGATCGGATGGCCGGATTGAGCCAGAAAGGCTATTATTGATCCAATTCATATTCTCCATGTGATGTATTGATGGGATCAACACTGAACGTCCAGCTGCGCGCCTTCCACGCGGTGGCGACCGAAGGCAGCTTCACCAAGGCGGCGCGGGCCATCGGCGTGTCGCAATCGACGCTGTCGATCGAGGTCAAGGCACTGGAGCAGCGTTACGGCGTGCAGCTGTTCCGCCGCTCCGGCCGGGCGATCGAACTGACCCTGCTGGGCGCCGAGCTGATGACCTTCACCAACCGCGCCTTCACCGCGCAGGCCGAGGCGGTGGAGCTGCTGCAGGGCACCAGCCGGGTGCCGACCGGCACGCTGCGCCTGGGCGCCGACGGGCCGTTCCACGCCATGCCGCTGATCGCCGCCTTCACCACCCGGCACGACGGGGCGCGGGTGCGGATGACGGTCGGCAACGCCCAGCGGGTGCTGGCCGACCTGGTCGACATCCGCCTCGACGTGGCGGTGCTGGCGCGGGTGCCGGGCGACCCGCGGCTATACGCCTTGCCGCTGTGGCACGACCCGGTGCATGTGCTGCTGCCGCGCAGCCACCCCATGGCCCGGATGCGCACGGTTCCGGCGTCCCTGATCGCGGGGGAGCGGCTGGTGATGCGCGAGGCCGGGTCGATGACGCGGGAGACGGTGGAGCGCGCCTTCGCCGCGGTCGACCTGCCGCTGACACCGTGGATGGAGGTGGAGGGGCGGGAGGCGTCGCGCGAGGCGATCGCCGCCGGCCTGGGCATCGGCTTCATGTCGGCCGGCGAGCTGACGCCGGATCCCCGTCTGGTCAGCCGCCCGATCGGCGGCTGTCGGGTGGAGATGGACGAGTATGTGGTTTGCCTGCGCGAACGCCAGCGCCTGGCGATCGTCCGCGCCTTCCTCGACATCGCCGCCGAGGCCAGCCGGGCGCGGCGCGAGGCCGCCGCGCCCGGGTAGGGTCAGGCCTGCTGACTGAAATCCGGCGGCGGCGTGCTGAAATCGACCAGTGGACGCACCTCGACGAAACCGATCCGGGCCAGGGGATGGCCGGCGGCGACCTGCGCCGCCTCGTCGATGTCGCGCGCCTCGATCACGACGAAGCCGCCGAGGATCTCCTTGGTCTCCATAAAGGGGCCGTCGACGGCCGAGGTCTTGCCCCCACGCACCTTCACGGTGCGGGCGCCATCGGGCAGCTCCAGCGCCTCGCCGGCGACGAAATGGCCGCTGGCCTTGAGCACCTCGTCATGGGTCGAGCAGGTCTCGAGCGCCGCCTTGGCCTCGGGGCTGCCGCCGAACAGGGTCTGGGGATCGTAGTAGATGAGGCAGGCATAGCGCATGACGGGTTCCTTCTGCTTGCGCCGTGAATGCCCCTAATCGCCCGGCGCCATCCGGATTCGACACGCCTCCGAGATTTTTGCGCTACGCCAGATGGCAGGCGACCCTGTGGCCCTCGTGCAGCTCGCGCATCTCCGGCACCTCGGCCCGGCAGCGGTCGGTCGCCAGCGGGCAGCGGGTGTGGAAGCGGCAGCCGGCCGGCGGGTTGGCCGGGCTGGGCAGCTCGCCTTTCAGCACCGCACGGTCGCGCGGCGCGTCCGGGTCGATCGCCGGGATCGCCGACAGCAGCGCCTGGGTGTAGGGGTGCAGCGGCCGGTCGAACAGCGCGTCGCGGCTGGCCGTCTCGACGATCACGCCCAGATACATCACCGCGATCTCGTCGCAGAGATGCTCGACCACCGCGAGGTCGTGCGAGATGAACAGGAAGGTGACGCCCCGCTGCTCCTTGAGGTCGGAGAACAGGTTGATGATCTGCGCCTGGATCGAGACGTCGAGCGCCGAGACCGGCTCGTCCGCCACGATCAGCTCCGGCTTCAGCGCCAGGGCCCGGGCGATGCCGATGCGCTGGCGCTGGCCGCCGGAGAATTCGTGCGGATAGCGGGCATATTGATAGGGCGCCAGGCCGCAGATCCGCATCACCTCCAGCACCGTGTCGCGCAGCTCGGCCCGGCGGACCAGGCCATGCGCCAGCAGCGCCTCGCCGATCGCGTCGCCGACCCGCACCCGCGGGTTGAGCGAGCCGTAGGGGTCCTGGAACACCAGCTGCATCTTCGGCCGCAGCGCCCGCCGGCCCCGCCGGCCGATCGCGTTGATGTCGCGGCCCTCGAAGCGCACCGTGCCGGCCGTCGGCTGGTACAGCCCCAGCACGGTGCGGCCGAGCGTCGACTTGCCGCTGCCGGATTCGCCGACCAGGCCGAAGCTGGTGCCGCGGCGGATGCGAAGATCGACTCCGTCGACGGCGCGGACATGGCCGGTGACCTGGCCGAACACGCCGTCGCGGATCGGAAAATGGGTCTTGAGGCCCTCGACCTCGAGCAGAGGAGTGTCCGTCATATCGCCCCAGCCTCCGCCAGGAAGCAGGCGGCGCGGTGCGGCGCGCCGGCCGGCTCCAGCGCCGGGATGCCGGTGCGGCAGATGTCGGCCGCGGCGAAGCAGCGGTCGGCGAAGGCGCACCAGGCGGGCAGATGCGCCGGGCTGGGCACCTGGCCCGGGATCGAGTCGAGCCGGCGGCGGCGCTGGCCCGGCACCGGGCGCGAGGCCAGCAGGCCGCGGGTGTAGGGATGCTTCGGCCGCAGCAGGATGTCGCGCACCGGCCCGGTCTCGACCACCCGGCCGGCATACATCACCACCACCCGGTCGGCCAGCTCCGCCACCATGCCGAGGTCGTGGGTGATCAGCATCAGCGCCGTGCCCTGCTCGCGCTTCAGCCGACCCAGCAGCTCCAGGATCTGGGCCTGGATGGTGACGTCGAGCGCCGTGGTCGGCTCGTCGGCGATCAGCAGGCGCGGGCCGCAGCTGAGTGCGATCGCGATCATCACCCGCTGCAGCATCCCGCCCGACAGCTGGTGCGGATAGCCCTCGACGATCTTGTCCGCCCGGGCGATGCCGACCCGGTCCAGGAGCGCGATCGCCTCGTCCCAGGCCGCCTTCGGCGCCAGGCCGCGATGCTCGACCAGCGGCTCGACGATCTGCTCGCCGATGGTCAGCACCGGATTCAGCGCGCTCATCGGCTCCTGGAAGATCATGGCGATCTCGTTGCCGCGCAGGCCGCGCATCTCCTCCGGCCGCAGCGCCAGCAGGTCGCGGCCGCGATACAGGATGCGGCCGCCGGCGACCCTGCCGGCCGGGCGCGGCAGCAGGCCCATCAGCGACAAAGCGGTGACGCTCTTGCCACAGCCGGATTCGCCGACCACGCCGACCGTCTCGCCCTCGGCGATGCCGAAGCTGACCTCGGTCACCGCCCGGGCCGTGCCCTCCTCGGTGCGGAACTCGACCGACAGGTCCCGGAACTCGACCAGCATGGCTATCGCTTCATCTTGGGGTCGAGCGCGTCGCGCAGCCCGTCGCCGAGGATGTTGATGGCGACCACGGTCAGGAAGATCGCCACGCCTGGCGGCACCCACAACCAGGGCCGGCGCTGGAAGTCGACGAAGCTGTTGGCGGTGTCCATCATGTTGCCCCAGGAGGGCGTCGGCGGCACCACGCCGAGGCCGAGATAGCTGAGATAGGCCTCGTTCAGGATCGCATCGGCGACGCCGACGGTGGCGACCACGATCAGGATCGGCACGGTGTTCGGCAGCAGGTGGTGGAACAGCCGGCGGTGCAGCGGCAGGCCCAGCACCTCGGTCGCCACCATGAAGTCGCGCTCGCGCAGCGACAGGATCTGCGACCGCACCAGCCGCGCCACGCGGATCCAGTTCGGCAGGCTGAGCATCAGGACGACCAGGTAGATCCGCTGGTCCGGCGGCACCTTCAGCTCGGACAGCACGGCGCCGAGGATGATCAAGAGCGGCAGGGTCGGGATCGTCATCACGATGTCGGCGGCGCGCATGATCACGGCGTCGGCCAGTCCGCCGAGATAGCCGGCCACCGCGCCGGCGAGGTAGCCGACCACCACCGACAGCAGCACCGACGCCAGGCCGACGGTCAGCGAGATGCGGCCGGCCGCCATCAGCCGGGCCAGGATGTCGCGGCCGAGGAAATCCGTGCCCAGCCAGTGCCGCAGGCTCGGCGGCCGGTTGGGGCTCAGCGCATCGGTCGCGTTCAGGTCCCAGGGGCTGATCCAGGGCCCGACGACGCAGACCAGGACAATCAGCAGCAGCACCGCCGCGGCAACCACTGCGGTGCGGTTGCGTCGGAGCCGCCACAGCGCGTCGCCGAGCGGCGAGCGGGTGACGGCGAGGCGGCCGGCGAGCTCGACCAACTCGGCCTCCCGTGCCCGGCGACGGCGGAACGGGTTCAGCGAGACAGCGCCCAACTCTATCTCCGCCGCAGCCGGATGCGCGGGTCGGCCGCGGCATAGGCGATGTCCGCGATCAGGTTGCCGAGGATGGTCAGCGCCGCCAGCGCCATGGTGAAGCCCATCAGCACCGGATAGTCGCGCGCCGCCAGCGTGTCGATCTGGATGTGGCCGGCGCCCGGCCAGTTGAAGATCTTCTCGGTGACGATGGCGCCGGAGAACAGGCCCGGCAGCTCGAAGCCCAGCAGGGTGATGATCGGCAGCAGGGCGTTGCGCAGCGCGTGCTTCAGCACCACCGTGCGCTCCTTCAGCCCCTTGGCCCGGGCGGTGCGGACGAAGTCCATCGACAGCGATTCCAGCATGCTGGCGCGGATGTAGCGGGTCAGGCTGCCGGCCTGCAGCGCGGTCAGCACCAGCACCGGCAGCACCATGTGGCCGGCGATCTCGACCACCAGCGGCCAGCCCGTCGTCTCGCTGCCGGTGCTGATCATGCCGCCGACCGGCAGCCAGCGCAGGTCGACCGCGAACCATTTGATCAGCAAGAGGCACAGGAAGAAGACCGGGAAGGACATGGCGGCGAACACCGCCAGCGTCACCAGGCGGTCGTACCAGGAATACGGCTTCACCGCCGCCGTCACCCCGGCCAGCAGCGACAGGGTCCAGTACAGCAGCATCGCCGTCCCGGCCAGTAGGAAGGAATTCCAGACATACTGGTTCAGCAGCGTCCCGACCGGGGTCTGGTACTGCATCGAATAGCCGAGATCGCCGGTCAGCAGCCGGCCGAGCCAATCGAGATAGCGATCGAGCACCGGCCGGTCGAGCCCGTACAGCGACTTCAGCTCCGCCGCCCGCTCCGGCGTCAGGTTGATGTTGCCGTCGATGAAGTCGCCCGGGGTCAGGGCGAAGACGAAGAAGATCAGCGCCGACGCCCCCAGCAGCATCGGCACCGCCAGCAGCAGGCGGCGGATGATAAAGGTCCTCATGCCCCCTCCCGGCACCGGGAGGGGGAACGGACGCCACGGAAGCCACGGAAGCTCACTGCACGATCTTCAAATTCGGCAGGCTGGCGATGATGCCGTTGTAGATGTCCGGCTTGAAGCCCTCGACCCGGGCATCGGTGGCCGACAGGATCTTGCGGTAGGCCAGGAAGATCACCGGCGGGTTGTCGGCCAGCGCCTTGTACAGCTGGTGGTAGATCGGCTTGCGTTTCTCCGGATCCAGCGTGGCATTGCCCTCCAGGATCAGCCGCTCGACTTCGTCGTCATGGTAGCCGAGCCGGCCGACATCGCCGGTCGACAGGAAGTCCTCGACCCCGTCATGCGGGTCGTTGATGGTCGAGGTGCGGAAGGTGGCGAGGTTGTAGTCGCCGGACTTGCGCTTGGCGAGCAGGGCGTTGAAGTCCGACACCTCGGGCACCAGGTCGACGCCGATCGCCTTCCAGTTCTCCTGGGCGATCGGGATCAGCGCGTCGTTGAACAGCGACTTGGTGGCCAGCAGGCGCAGCGACAGGCGCTGGCCGTCCTTGACCCGGATGCCGTCCGCCCCGAGCTTCCAGCCGGCCTCGTCGAGCAGCGCCGCGGCCTTGGCCGGGTCGTAGGCATAGGGGTCGACGGCGTTGGCGTCATAGGCCCAGGAGATCGGCGCCACCGGCTGGGTCGCGACCAGGCCGTAGCCCTGGTAGACCACCGTCACCAGCGTCTGGCGGTCGAGGCCGTAGGTCAAAGCGTGCCGCACCCGGACGTCCTGCAGCAGCGGGTCCTTCGGGTTGAACTCGATCATGCTGTAGTCGCTGGAGCCGTAGAGATTGATCGCGGCAAAGCCCAGGCTCTGCAGCGCGTCGACATTGTCCTGGCTGACCGTGAAGCCGTCATAGTCGGTCTCGCCGGTCTGAAACAACTGCAGCTTGGTGGCGTCCGAGGTGATCCGGTAGATGAAATGCTCCACCGCCGGCTTGCCCTTGAAATAGGTCGGGTTGGCGTGGAACCGCACCTCCTGGCCGGGGATGAACTTGTCGAAGACATAGGCACCGGCGCCGAGCGGGTCGCCGCCCAGTGCGCGGATGCCGTCGAGCTGGCCGCGGGCGAAGCCCTTGCCGTAATGCGCCTTGGACAGCACCGGGCCGCCGAGCAGGGCCAGTGTCTTGGCCCCGGGCCGGGTGGTGGTGATCTCGATGGTCTGCGGGTCGATCACCTTGATGCCGGCGATGCTGTCGGCCTTGCCGGCCTTGTACTCCGCCCCGCCGGCGATGGCGGCCGGCATGATGTCGGTCTCGCTCTCCAGCGTCGGATCGTGCAGCACCGTCAGGGTGAAGGCGACGTCCTCGGCGGTCAGGGCCGAGCCGTCGCTGAAGGTCAGGCCGGGCCGCAGCTTGATGGTGTAGACGAGGTTGTCCGGGCTGACGGTCCAGGACTCCGCCTGCTCCGGGATCAGCTTGCCCTGGCTGTCGTAGTTGATCAGCCGGCCGAAGATCACCTCGGTGACGTTCTCGTCCCAGCCATTGCTGAAGAAATAGGGGTTGAACACGCCCTGCGGCGCGCTGATCGAGGCGACGACGGTGTCCTTGCGGGCCTTGGCCGTGGCCGGGACCGCCGACGGATCCGTCGCCGCGGTGATGCCGTCCGGCAGCGCATCCTGGGCCAGGGCGGGCGGACCGCCGGCGAGACCGAGCATCAGGGCCAGCGCGGCCAGGCGGGTTGTGCGATGAGAGCGCATCGACGGGAATCCTCCTCGGGCGGGAAGCCTTGGCATGACCAGGGGACGTGACAGGGTGTGAAATAAAAGTCAACTACACGCTTGTGTAGAGAAATCACGGGCGGAAGCGATCCACGATCAGCCCCTTGGGCCGCGCTCGATCCGCACCAGCCAGCGGGTCTCGCCGGCATCCTCGGGTTCCACCGACAGCACGCGATGGCCGCTTTCCGTCGCCGATCGCGGAACATTGATCAGCGGCTCACCCGCGTTCAGCCGTATTTCCGCCACTTCGCCGGGCTTCATATCTTCCAGCAGCAGCTTGGTTTTGACGAAAGTGAAAGGGCAGACCTCCGCCGTTACATCGAGAGTCCGGACCGGTGGTTCATTGCTCATGACGCTTTCTCGATTTTCATGGCGATTCGTGTTGCAGTCCAGTAGTGGGCGACTTATATACCCAACACTCGTGCCGCGGGAGTATGAACATGAGCAATGAAACGCCGTCCAACGATTTGATGAACCTTACGAGCCAAATCGTCGCGGCACATGTAGGAAACAATACCGTTGCGATCTCCGACCTGCCGGGCCTGATCGAGCAAGTCTTTCGTGCGCTGAACGGCCTCGGGACTGAGCCGACGCCGGTGGCGGAGAAGCCCCAGCCGGCGGTTCCGATCAAGAAGTCGGTGACGCCGGACTACATCATCTGTCTCGAGGACGGCAAGCAGCTGAAGATGCTGAAGCGGCATCTGAAGACGGCCTACAACATGACCCCGGATGAGTATCGGGATCGCTGGGGCCTGCCGGCCGACTATCCGATGGTGGCGCCGAACTACGCCAAGCAGCGCAGCAAGCTGGCCAAGCAGATCGGCCTCGGCACCCGCGCCCGGCGGGACTGACCGCGGATCGCGGCGGTCCGTCGCCCGGCGGGCCGCCCGGTTTCCGGCTCTTGGCCAGGGGCTGTGGCCCGGCCGCGAAATCAGCGCACATTTGTAACCGTTC
Source organism: Inquilinus sp. OTU3971 (assembly GCF_038440215.1). Taxonomy (NCBI): domain Bacteria; kingdom Pseudomonadati; phylum Pseudomonadota; class Alphaproteobacteria; order Rhodospirillales; family Rhodospirillaceae; genus Inquilinus; species Inquilinus sp. OTU3971. The sequence continues at coordinate 26,528 of NZ_JASATH010000094.1, forward strand.
TGCTTTATAATTGGGCGAGCGCCTTGTGCGGTGACACGAGAATCGCCGCGGCGCCCCGGGGGAATTTGAGCGGACGGAAGCAGCATGGCAGTCACAACCTTCGTCGATGACCACGGATTCAGCCTGCGTGCAGGCAATCTCGAGGTCCGGCTGGCCGAGACGGAGGAGGAGATTTGGGCGGCCCAGGAGCTGCGTTATGCCGTCTTCTACCAGGAGATGGCGGCCAAGCCCTCGGCCGAGATGGCCGCCGCCGGCCGGGACTTCGACGCCTATGACGACGTGGCCGACCACCTGCTGGTGATCGACCATGCGCGCGGCAAGGGCGCCCAGGGTGTGGTCGGCACCTACCGGCTGATCCAGCGCGACGGGGCGGCCAGGATCGGCACCTTCTATTCCGCCAGCGAATACGACATCACCAAGATCGAGGCCCATCCCGGCCGGATCCTGGAGCTCGGGCGATCCTGCGTCGCCGGCCCGTATCGCTCGGGCGGCACCATGCAGCTGCTGTGGCGCGGCATCGCCGCCTATCTGTTCCAGCATGACATCGAGATCATGTTCGGCTGCGCCAGCCTGCCCGGGATCGACGCCGAGGCGCTGAAGCTGCCACTGTCCTATCTCTATCACTATCATCTGGCGCCGCCGGCACTGCGGCCCAAGGCCCTGCCGGAACGCTACACCGATATGCGCCTGCTGCCGCTGACGGAGATCGACCAGCGCGAGGCGATCGCGGCCCTGCCCCCTCTGATCAAGGGCTATCTCCGCCTCGGCGGCCATGTCGGCGACGGCGCGGTGATCGACGAGCAGTTCGGCACCACTGACGTGGCCATCATCGTCAAGACCGACCTGGTGACCGAGAAGTACTTCAAGCACTACGAGTTGAAGCGCGAGCAGCGGCCGATCCTGGCCTTCCGCAAGGACTGACCGGCGCGATGGCGGGCACCCGTCTCGGGTCGAAGCTCCGGGCGGTGGCCCGGCTTGCCGTCTATGTGCCCTGGACCGTCATGCTGATGCCGGTGCAGGCCCTCGCGGTGCGCTTCGGCTGGCGGCTGCAGACCAGCCTGCCGGTGTTCTACCATCGCACCTGCTGCCGCATCCTCGGCCTCGGTGTCGAGATCCGCGGCACGATGTCGACCGCGGCGCCGACGCTGTTCGTCTCCAACCACCTGTCCTATCTCGACATCGAGGTGCTGGGATCGCTGATCCCCGGCAGCTTTGTCGCCAAGACCGAGGTCGGCACCTGGCCGTTCTTCGGCGCCCTGGCGCGGCTGCAACGCACCGTCTTCGTCGACCGCAACCGGCGGGGGTCGGCCGATGTGCAGCGCGACAGCCTGCAGTCGCGGCTCGAGGCCGGCGACAATTTGGTGCTGTTTCCGGAGGGCACCTCGAGCGACGGCAACCGCACCCTGCCATTCAAGAGCGCGCTGTTCGCCGCCGCCGGGCTGCGCATCGACGGCAAGCCGCTGACGGTGCAGCCGGTATCGCTGGCCTGCACCAGGCTGGACGGCATCCCGCTGGGCCGGCGGCTGCGCCCGATCTACGCCTGGTACGGCGACATGGACCTGGTGCCGCACCTCTGGAACGTGGTGAAGCAGGGGCACCTCAGGATCACCGTGATCTTCCACCCGCCGGTCACGCTGGAGACCGTCCGGTCGCGCAAGGCGCTGGCGGATCATTGCTGGCGCGCCATCGCCGCCGGCGTGTCCGACGCCAATGCGGGCCGGCTGCCGGATGCGGCGGACGACAACATACCCGATCAGCGCCGCGCCGCATGAGGCAACGCTTGATTTTCGACGGCGCCGCCGTGATCTATCATCGCAATTCCATCGAGATGTCGACCGGATCGGACCCGCGCGCGTGAGCACAGCCGCCAGCAAGAAGCTGTTCATCAAGACCTGGGGCTGCCAGATGAACGTCTACGACAGCGGTCGTATGGCGGACATCCTGGCCCCGCTCGGCTATGCCCTGGCGGACAGGCCGGAGGGGGCCGACATGGTCATCCTCAACACCTGCCATATCCGCGAGAAGGCGACGGAGAAGGTGTTCTCCGACCTCGGCCGGCTGCGCCCGCATAAGGAGGCGAAGGCTGGTGAGGAGCCGATGATCGTCGCCGTCGCCGGCTGCGTCGCCCAGGCCGAGGGCGAGGAGATCGCCCGCCGCGCCCCCTGGGTCGACATGGTGTTCGGGCCGCAGACCTACCACCAGCTGCCGGAGATGGTGGCCCGCGCCCACCGCCAGGCCGGCAAGCCGCTGGTCAACACCGACTTCCCGGTCGAGAGCAAGTTCGACCACCTGCCCGGCGAGCAGGGCGTGCAGGGCGCCTCGGCCTTCCTGTCGGTGCAGGAGGGCTGCGACAAGTTCTGCACCTTCTGCGTCGTGCCCTACACCCGCGGCGTCGAATATTCGCGCGACGTCGCCGGCATCCTGGCCGAGGCGCGCCGCCTGGTCGCCGCCGGCGCCCGCGAGATCACCCTGCTGGGCCAGAACGTCAACGCCTTCCATGGCGACGGGCCGGGCGGGTCGGTCTGGGGCCTGGGCCGGCTGATCCGAACCCTGGCCGAGATCGACGGCCTCGACCGCATCCGCTACACCACCAGCCATCCGCGCGACATGGACGACGACCTGATCGCCGCCCATCGCGACGTGCCGCAGCTAATGCCGTTCCTGCACCTGCCGGTGCAGAGCGGGTCGGACCGCATCCTGGCGGCGATGAACCGCAAGCATGACGGCGATATGTACCGCCGCACCGTCGACCGGCTGCGCGCGGCCCGGCCGGACCTGGCGCTGTCCTCCGATTTCATCGTCGGCTTCCCGGGCGAGACCAACCGCGACTTCACCGACACGCTGAGGCTGGTGACCGAGATCGGCTTCGCCCAGGCCTACAGCTTCAAGTACAGCGCCCGCCCCGGCACCCCGGCCGCGGCGCTGGACGACCAGCTGCCCGAGGCGGCGAAGGACGAGCGGCTGCAGGCGCTGCAGCAGCTG
>NZ_JASATH010000095.1:0-29407 GCF_038440215.1 Inquilinus sp. OTU3971
AAACCTGTCAACGATGTATCCGGTCTATAGTGTCAACGATCTCTCCGGTTGCACAACGCGGAGCGACTCCGGGTGAGGGGAGTTTGTCGAGGCCGGAGCCCACCCTCACCCGGTCGTCCTGCGGACGCCCGACCTCTCCCGCCAGGCGGGAGAGGCAATCTGATCTAGGCCTCGACGTCCGCCTCGGCCTTCCTATCCACGCCGACCACGCCCGTTGCCACCGTCGCCGCCACCACATCGTGGTCGGAGATCGCGGCGCCGGCGACGTCGACCGCCGGGATGGTCTCTGGCGCCTCGGCCTCGACATGGCGGGTGAACAGCCAGTCCAGCTTGGCGAAAGGCGGAAGCGGTGTGCCGTCCGGGCGGGTGCGCTGGGTCGGCTCGGCGGTGTTGCAGCGGCGCCAGTCGAAGCCGGCGTCGCGCAGCACGGCGAACAGCGGCTCAACCTCCTCCGGTGCCTCCAGCAGCCGGGCGGGGTCACGGCGGCCCCCGGCCGGGCCGAGCGTGTCGAAGGTGTTGAAGTCGCCGCCCAGCACCACCCCGGCATCCGCCGGGATCAGGCGCTCGATCTCCGCCACGAGCCGCTCGCCCTGGCGGCCGCGGTCGGCGGCGTCGCTGTGGCTCTCGAGATGGGCCGCGACCAGCCAGAGCGGCCGTGGCGTGTCGAGCCGGGCGGCGATCGCCATGCGGCCGCCCAGGCGTCGCTGGTTGCCGCTGCGGCCGGCGAACCAGGTGCCGCCGGCGTCGAGCGGGATGATCACCGGCTCCAGCAGCTTGTGGCGGCTGAGGATGGCGTTGCCGTGCAGCCCGACGCGGTTGTCCTCGTCGGCATGCCATATGCATTCGCGGGAATCGCCCAGCCCGAGCTCGACGAACTCGACGCCATAGGCCCAGCCCATGCCCAGCGCCTCGGCCAGGTCGCGCACCGTGTGCCGGTTGCCGGACCGGGCCATGCCGATATCGGCCTCGGTCAGCAGCACCACATCGGCACCGCGCAGCAGAGTGGCGGAGGGGGCGTGGTACTTCAGCCGCTCGGCGTTCCAGGCGGCGACGCGCAGCCGTGCCCCGACCGGCCGCTCCACCGGCGCCGGTCGATGTTCGACTGCGGCGAGCGCCGGCACCTGGGCGGCGAAGCGGTCATGGGCGTCGTCCGGCGCCAAAGCGGCGTCGGCCAAGAGGATCGGGTCGGGGGTCGGCAGCACGCCGGCCCGCCGCGTGATCATCTCCCGCATCCGTCAGGCCGCGAGCGCGCGCTGGTTGACCAGATCGGCCAGGCGCCGGGCATGGGCCAGGCTGCCGGCCAGCTCGGCGTCATAGCGGTCGGCGTTCAGCTCCAGGATCATCACCGTGTCGGACTGGAAGCGCAGCTCGGTGAAGATCTCCTCCCAGGCGATGTCGCCCCAGCCCAGCGGCAAATGCAGATCGCCGATGCCCAGCGCCACCGCCTCGGACGGCTCGTAGAACTTCGTCATGGTGTAGGGGCGGCCGAAGCTGTCATGGACATGCAGATGGCCGGTGGCCGAGGCCATGCTGCGGATCTGGGCGCGCCAGTCCAGGCCACGGCGGGTGCATTCGATATAGGCGTGGCTGAAGTCGATCAGCGTGCACAGGTTCGGGTGGTTCAGCGCCCGCACCGTGTCGGCGACCTCGGCCGGGGTCTGGCGGTACTCGCCATCATCCATGGCGAAGATGTTCTCGAAGGCCAGCTTGACGCCGTAGCCGCGGGCCACATCGGCCAGCTCGGCCAGGGCCTCGCGCTCGATCGCGTCCAGCCGGTCGCGGCCGGCCTGGTCGGTCATCGCCGCCTTGCCGCAATGATGCACCAGCACGCCGGCGCCGACCTGGTCGCACAGCTCCAGCATCGCCCGCACCACCGCCTTCTGCAGGGGCAGGTTCTGCTCGTCCATGAAGTTGGAGACGATCTGGCCATGCACCGTGTAGCGCAGGTCGTGGCGGCGGACGATCTGCTCCAGCTTGTGCACCCGGTCGGGCAGCAGGCGGCCGCCGGCGATCAGGTCCTCGCCGTACAGCGACAGCTCGGCCGCGTCGGCGCCGAGCGCGGCGATGCGGCCGAGGCTGGCGTCCAGGCGCGACAGGTCGCCCTTGCCGCTGACGCCGGTGGAGAAGCCGATGGCGGTGATGATCTCGGTCATGGTGGTCTCTCGATGTCAGGCGGCGGTGGCGACGGCGAAGCGATGCTCGGCCGGCAGGTCGGCATCGAGCCGCAGCCCGGTGTGCGGGTCGAAGAAATGCAGCTGCGACGGCGGCAGGTAAAGCCCCAGCGGCTGGCCGGGGGTGTAGTCGGCCTCGGCCCCGGTGGTGACGGCGAAGGACAGGCCGTCGATGTCGGTGTGGATCACCCGGCCGGCGCCCAGCTCCTCGATGAAGTCGACGGTGGCGACCAGCGCCCCGGGATGGTCGGTCGGCACGATCTCGACCAGCTCCGGCCGGATGCCCAGCGTGGTGGAGCGCTCGACGAAGCGGCCGCCATCGGCCGGGTCGATCGCGATCGTCTTGGTCTCGTCGAAGCCGAACTGGCCGGGGGCGAAGATGCGGCCCTCGATGAAGTTCATCGCCGGCGAGCCGATGAAGCTGGCGACATAGCGGGTGCGCGGGTGGTTGTAGATCTCGGCCGGCCGGCCGATCTGCTCGACCACGCCCTTGTTCATCACGATCAGCACGTCGGCCAGGGTCATGGCCTCGACCTGGTCGTGGGTGACGAAGACCGAGGTGGCGCCCAGGCGCCGGTGCAGGCGGCGGATCTCGACCCGCATCTGCACCCGCAGCTTGGCGTCGAGGTTGGACAGCGGCTCGTCGAACAGGAACACCTCCGGCTCGCGGATGATGGCGCGGCCCATGGCGACGCGCTGGCGCTGGCCGCCGGACAGGGCGGCCGGCTTGCGGTCGAGGAAATCCTCGAGCCCAACCAGCTTCGCCACCTCGCGCACCTTGGCCATGCGCTCGGCCTTCGGCATGCCCGCCACCTTCAGCGCATAGCCCATGTTCTGGGCCACGCTCATATGCGGGTACAGGGCGTAGTTCTGGAACACCATGGCGCAGCCGCGCTCGCGCGGCTCCAGCTGGTTCACCACCCGGCCGCCGATCGCGATCTCGCCGGCGGTGATCTCCTCCAGCCCGGCGATCATGCGCAGCAGGGTCGACTTGCCGCAGCCGGACGGGCCGAGGATCACGGCGAAGGTGCCCGACGGCAGGTCCAGGTCGACGCCGTGCACCACCGGCGTCTTGCCGTAGCTCTTGCGCACGCCGCGGATGGCGATGTGGGCCATGGCTTTCTCCTTTACTTGTCGGTGGCGATCAGGCCGCGCACGAACCAGCGCTGCATCAGCGCGACGACCAGCAGCGGGGGGATCATCACGATCAGGGTGCCGGCCATGGCGATGTTCCACTCCGGCAGGCCGCCCTGGTTGGTCGGGATCAGGCGCTTCAGCTCGACCACCGCGGTGCTGAAGGACTGGTCGGTGGTGACCAGCAGCGGCCACAGATACTGGTTCCAGCTGTAGACGAAGAGAATCGCTGCCAGCGCCAGCATGTTGGTGCGCGACAGCGGCATCAGGATCTCGGCGAAGAAGCGCATCGCCCCGGCGCCGTCCATCTTCGAGGCTTCCAGGAGCTCGTCCGGCACGGTCAGGAAGAACTGGCGGTACAGGAAGGTGCCGGTGGCCGTCGCGATCAGCGGCAGGATCAGGCCGGTGTAGGAGTTCAAGAGGTTCCACTGCAGGTCGACCTGCAGCCCGATGGCCGCGAGGATGCTCTGGAACGGCGACAGCGCATTCGCGGCGATCGAATAGGTCGGCACGATGCGGACCTCGAGCGGCAGCATCAGCGTGGTGAAGATCAGCCAGAACACCAGCATCCGCGCGCGATAGCGGAAGAACACGATCGAGAAGGCGGTCAGCGCCGCCAGCACGATCTTGCCGGCGGTGACGCCGATCGCGACGATCAGGCTGTTCAGCAGCTTCGGGCCGAACTCCGCCTGGTCCCAGGCCGCGGCCAGGTTGTCGATCAGATGGCCGCCGGGGATCAGGCTCATCGGCACCTGGTTGACGCCCTGGATGTCCTTGGTCGCGGCGGCCAGCACGATGGCGAACGGCAGCAGCACCAGGACCAGGCCGGTGATCAGGATCAGATGCGTCAGGGCGTTCAGGATCGGGGTGCGTTCGATCATCGCCGTCCTCCCTCAGCTGTAGTGGATGCGGCGTTCGACCCAGCGGAACTGGACGAAGGTGAGGACCATGACCAGCAGCATCAGAACGATGCTCTGCGCAGCGGCGCCGGAGTAGTCGAGGCCTTTGAAGCCGTCGAAATAGATCTTGTAGACCATGACCTCGGTGCCGCGGGCCGGGCCGCCCTCGGTCATGATGTCGACGATGCCGAAGCTGTCGGTGAAGCTGCCGGTGAGGTTGATCACCATCAGGAAGAACAGGGTCGGCGCGATCAGCGGCAGCTGGATGTCGCGCATCCGGCGCAGCGCGCCCGACCCGTCCATGGCGCTGGCCTCGATCAGGCTTTTCGGGATCGACTGCAGCGCCGCCAGGAAGAAGATGAAGTTATAGCCGATCCAGATCCAGGCGTGGCACAGCACGACCATGATCAGGGCCTGGGTGCCGTTCAGCACCGGGTTCCACAGCCCCGGCCACAGCGCGTTGACCGCACCGATCATCCCGCTCTCGGGGGCGAAGATGAAGCGGAAGGCGATGGCTGCGGCGGGCGCTGCGATGGCGTAGGGCCAGACGAAGATCGAACGGTAGGCCTGGAAGCCGCGCAGCTGGCGGTCGACGAACAGGGCCAGGACCAGGGCGCCGGCCATGGCGATGCCGGTGGCCAGCAGGGCATAGGCGAAGCTGACGCCGACCGAGCCCCAATAGGCGCTGTCGCTCAGGAGCGCCCGGAAATTCTCCAGCCCGACCCACTCATTGCCGCCGCCCCAGGGCTGCTCCAGCGTGAAGGCCCAGTACAGCGCCTCGCCGGCCGGCCAGTAGAAGAACAGGAACACCAGCAGCAGCTGCGGCGTGATCAGGAGCCAGGCCAGCGTCCGGTTCTTGAAGTGGGCGCGTTTTTCCATCGGGTCCGATGCGGCTGGTGGAGGAGGGGCCTGCACCCCTCACCCTCCCGTGGGCCGGGAGGGTGAGGGGGCTGCGCCGGTTAGAGCAGCTGCTTGCCGGCGTAGGTCTTCTCGAAGCGGCGCAGGATCACGTTGCCGCGCTCCACCGCCTGGTCGAGGCCGTCCTGCACCGACACCTTGCCGGCGATGATCGCCTGGAAGGCATCCTGGACTTCCTTGCGGATCTGGATGTAGCCGCCGAGGCGGATGCCGCGCGAGATCGGGGTGGTCGGGGTCCAGGTCAGGCTCTCGATCGCCAGCTCGCGGCCCTTGTAGGGGGCCTTGTCGTAGAAGCCCTTGGCCTTCATCGCCTGGAAGCCGGAATTGGTCACCGGGATGTAGCCGGTGACGGTCGACCACCACTCGGCCGAGGACGGCTGGGCGATGAAGTTCAGGAACGCGGCCGCGCCCTTGTATTCGGCGTCGGACTTGCCGGCGAGGACCCACAGCGAGGCGCCGCCGACCAGCGAGTTCTTGCGCTCGGTGCCGGCCCAGACCGGCAGCTTGACCACGTCCCAGTGCATGTCCGGGGCGGCCAGCTTGCTGACGGTGCCGTGATCGGCGACCGAGGACTGCGTCATCTGGCAGGTGCCGGAGGCGAAGGCCGGGACGATGTCCTGGCCGCCTTCCTTGGTCTTCAGCACGAACAGGCCTTCATCGTACATCTTCTTGATGAAGGCGACATGGTCGACGAACTTGGTCTTGTTGAAGACCAGCTCGGCATCGAGCCCGTCATAGCCGTTGTTCTTGGTGGCGATCGGCTGGTCGTGGATCGCCGAGAACTGCTCCAGCGTCGGCCAAGGGTCGAAGTTGAAGGCCAGCGGGCAGTCGTAGCCGGCGGCCTTCAGCTGGCGGGAGATCTGCTCGACCTCCTCCCAGGTCTCCGGGCCCTTGTCGTGGCCGATCTTGGCGAAGGCGTCCTTGTTCCAGTAGAACAGCGCCGTCGAGGAATTGTAGGGGAACGACATCAGCTCGCCCTTCGACGTCGCGTAGTAGTTCGCGATGCCGGAGAAGTAGTCGTCCCATTTGATGTCGTAGCCGTTGTCGGCCATCAGCTTGCGGGCCGGGACATAGGCGCCGGACAGCATCAGGTCCAGCGTGCCGGCGTCGAACACCTGCACCACGGTCGGCTGCTTCTGGGCGCGATAGGCGGCGATGGCGTTCTGCACCGCGTTCGGATAGCCGCCCTGGCCGATGCAGACGGCCTCGAAATCGGCCTGGCTGTCGTTGAAGCGCTTGCAGGTGTCCTGCACCCGCTGCTCCAGGTCGCCGGTCAGCCCGTACCAGAACTCGAACTTGGTGCGCTCGGCCGCCTGGGCCGGCTGCGCAAACACCGCGGCGGCGGCCAGCGCGAAGGCGGCCGCCGACAGCTTGGTCACGACGGTCATGTCTGTCTCCCGTTTGGCCGCCTGCACGTCCGCGACGGCGGCGACGGGATCGTTCCCTACAAGGGGAAGATGACGGTTCGGTTTAACAACCGTATCGCCTGGATGACATTTGCTCCTCCGGCCTGTGGATTCTGGCGACAACTTCAAGGGATTAGACGAAAATGCGATAGGTCTGTGTCCGTCATGGGCTTGCATCAATTCCATGTTTCTGCAATTCTAGAAATATGGATGAGATCGCAGCGATCGAAAGGTTCGGCGCCCTGGCCCAGTCGACGCGGCTGGCCGTCTTCCGTCTGCTGGTCCGGGCCGGGCCCGACGGCGTGCCGGCCGGGACCGTGGCGGAGCGGGTCGGCGTGCCCAGCACGACGCTCTCCACCCATCTCGGCATCCTCAGCCGCGCCGGACTGATCCGGTCGCGGCGGGACGGGCGGTCGATCCTCTATTCCGCCGATCTCGACGGCGTGCGGGCGCTGCTGTCCTTCCTGGTCCAGGACTGCTGCAACGGCCGGCCGGAGATCTGCGCGCCGCTGATGGGCATCATCGAGCGGGCAAGCTGCGACTGCGCTCCGGTGCCCGCAGCATCAGGAGGTGTGGCATGAGCGATCCTGTCTTCAACGTGCTGTTCCTTTGCACCGGCAACTCGGCCCGTTCGATCATCGCCGAGGCGATCCTGAACCGGGTCGGGCAAGGCCGGTTTCGGGCCTTCTCCGCCGGCAGCCATCCCGGGGGCCGCGTCCATCCGCGGGCCCTGGCGGTACTCGAGCACAGTCACCACGACATCAGGGGCCTGCGCTCGAAGGGCTGGGAGGAGTTCAGCGGCCGGGACGCGCCGCGGCTCGATTTCGTGTTCACCGTCTGCGACAACGCCGCAAGCTAGGTCTGCCCGATCTGGCCCGGCCAGCCGATGACCGCCCATTGGGGCATCCCCGATCCGGCCGCGGTCGAGGGCAAGGAGTCCGAAATCGGCCTGGCCTTCGCCGAAACCTATCGTCTGCTGTTCAACCGCATCTCGATCTTCACCAGCCTGCCGTTGCGGTCGCTCGACAGCATCTCGCTCGGGCACCGCCTGCGCGAGATCGGCCAGACCCAGAAGGAACCGGCATCGTCATGAGCGCGGTCACGATCTACCACAACCCGGCCTGCGGCACGTCGCGCAACGTCCTCAGCCTGATCCGCAATGCCGGCATCGAGCCGACAATCATCGAATACCTGAAAACGCCGCCGAGCCGGGCCGAACTGGCCGACCTGATCCGACGCATGGGCGTCCCGGTGCGGTCGGTGCTGCGCGAGAAGGGCACGCCGTATCACGAGCTCGGCCTCGACGATCCGGCCCTGACCGACGATCAGCTGCTCGACGCCATGATGGCGCATCCGATCCTGATCAACCGGCCGATCGTCGTCACCGAGCGCGGAGTGATGCTCGCCCGCCCGTCGGAAGCGGTGCTCGAGATCCTGCCGGCGCCGCAGCAGGGCGAATTCCGCAAGGAGGACGGCGAGCTTGTCGTCGACGCCTCCGGCCAGCGCGCCTGACCTTTTCCTCCGACCGATCGGATCCGTGATGACTGCCGAAACCACCGCGGCCGGACCTGGGCCGGCCGCCCCCGCCATGGGGCTGTTCGAACGATATCTCAGCCTCTGGGTCATGCTCTGCATCGTCGCCGGCATCGGCCTCGGCGCGGTGGTGCCGGGCTTCTTCACGCTGGTGGCCTCGGCCGAGATCGCCAAGGTCAACCTGCCGGTGGCGGTGCTGATCTGGGCGATGATCGTGCCGATGCTGCTGAAGATCGACTTTGCGGCGCTCGGCGAGGTCAAGGCGCATTGGCGCGGCGTCGGCGTCACCCTGTTCGTCAACTGGGGCGTCAAGCCGTTCTCGATGGCGCTGCTGGGCAGCCTGTTCATCGGCCACCTGTTCGCGTCCTGGCTGGCGCCGGACCAGATCCCGTCCTACATCGCCGGGCTGATCCTGCTGGCCGCCGCGCCCTGCACGGCCATGGTCTTCGTCTGGTCCAACCTGTGCGAGGGCGAGCCGCACTTCACCCTCAGCCAGGTCGCGCTGAACGACCTGATCATGGTCTTCGCCTTCGCGCCGCTGGTCGGGCTGCTGCTCGGCGTCGCCTCGATCACCGTGCCCTGGGACAAGCTGCTGCTGTCGGTGGTGCTCTACATCGTCGTGCCGGTGGCCGTGGCGCAGCTCTGGCGCCGGTCGCTGCTGGCCGCAGGCGGCGAGCCGGCGCTGCGGCGCACCCTGGCCGTGCTGCAGCCGCTGTCGCTGACTGCCCTGCTGGCGACGCTGGTGCTGCTGTTCGGCTTCCAGGGTGAACGCATCCTGGCCCAGCCGGTCGTGATCCTGCTGCTGGCCGTGCCGATCCTGATCCAGGTCTATCTCAACGCCGGCATCGCCTATTGGTTGTCCCGCCGCCTCGGCGTCGCCTGGTGCGTCGCGGCGCCGGCGGCGCTGATCGGCGCCTCCAATTTCTTCGAGCTGGCGGTGGCGGCCGCGATCAGCCTGTTCGGCCTCGACTCCGGCGCGGCGCTGGCCACCGTGGTCGGCGTGCTGGTCGAGGTGCCGGTGATGCTGTCGGTGGTGCGCCTGGTGAAGGCCTCGCGCGGCTGGTACGAGCGCCGGCCCGCCTGATCAGTCCGGCACCTCGGTGACCGGGCGCGGCTCGGCCGGGTGATCCGGACGGTCGCCGATCGGGCGCTGCCACCAGCCGACATCGTGCCAGGCGCCGTGCTTGAAGCCGACATCGCGATAGACGCCGAGCGGCACGAACCCGACCGCCTCATGCAGGGCGACGCTGGCCGGGTTCGGCAGGGCGATGCCGGCGAAGGCGGATTGGTAGCCCTGGCGCCGCAGCAGCACGAACAGCCGCTCGTACAGCGCGCGGCCGATGCCCTGCCGCCGCCCGGCCTCGGCGACATAGGCGCTGACATCGACCGACCAGCGATAGGCCGGCCGGGCCCGGTGCGCGCCCGCATAGGCATAGCCCAGGATCCGGCCGTCCCGCTCCAGCACCAGCCAGGGATAGGCCGGGATCGTGCCGCGGATGCGGTCGGCCATCTCCGCCACCGTGGGCGGCGCCAGCTCGAAGGAGATCACGGTGCCGGCGACGATCGGGGCGTAGATGGCGTGGAGGGCGGGGGCGTCCTCCGGCGTGGCGAGGCGGATCATCGGGAGTCCCGGCGGGCTGAGATGTCGATACATTATCCCTTGACTCATCGACCATCAAGGTATGAGGATCAGACCATGATCGAAGCCCGCAAGCTCTCCGCCGTCGCCCGTCCCGCTGTCGACTACACCAGCCGCTCCTACTGGGCCGGCACGATCAAGATGAGCCTGTCCAAGTTCTTCATCCTGCGCGTGCTGCACGACCGGCCGATGCATGGCTACGACATCGCCCGGGCGGTCGAGCTGACGACCAATGGCTGTTGCTCCCCGACCGAAGGCACGATCTACCCGGTGCTGCGCGAGTTCGAGGAGGGCGGCTACGTCACGGTCGAGAGCAGCGTCGTCTCCGGCCGGCCGCGCAAGACCTACACTCTGACCGCCAAGGGCCGCGAGGCCTTCAAGGTCGGCGTCGAGGCCTGGCTGGAGGTCACCCGGGCGCTGACCGAGACCGAAAGCGTGATCGCCCGGGAGGGTGGCTGCTGCGGCTAGCCTCTTTTTTTGCCTCAATACATCGATCTTCGATGCCTAGATCCTAGACAGTGAGGGGATACGACATGAACCGCCCGCTGGACTCGTCGGACCGCATGGCGCTTGAAGCGGTCTCGCCCTCGGAGCTGCCGGTCGCGATCATCGGCGGCGGCCCGGTCGGCCTGGCCGCTGCGGTCCATCTGCTTGGCTATGGCCTTGAGCCCTTGATCCTGGAGGCCGGCGCCCAGGTCGGCGCGGCAGTGCGCGACTGGGGCCATGTGCCGATGTTCTGGCCCTGGGGCTACAGCACCGACCGGGCCACGGTCGCGCTGCTGCAGCGTCAGGGCTGGACGCATCCGGACGGGGAGGGCTATCCGACCGGCCTCGACCTGGCCGAACGCTATCTCGACCCGCTGGCGGCGACGCCAGAGATCGCGGGGCGCCTTCGTCTCGGCAGCCGCGTCACCGGCATCGCCCGTGCCGGCCACGGCAAGGTCCGGACCGCCGGCCGGGACGATCGGCCCTTCGAGGTCCGATATGTCGACAGCGCCGGGCAGGAAGGCCGGGTCTTCGCTCGGGCGGTGATCGACGCCTCCGGCACCTGGTCCTCGCCGAACCCGGCCGGCGCAGGCGGCCTGCCGGCGATCGGCGAACGCGCCGCTTCGTCCCGCATCCGCTACGGCATGCCCGACGTGCTCGGCCGCGACCGCGACCGCTATGCCGGGCGCCGCATCCTTGTCCTCGGCAGCGGCCATTCCGCCACCGGCACGCTGCTCGACCTCGCCGAGCTGGCCCGGCAGGCGCCCGATACCCGGATCGTCTGGGCCTTCCGCAGCGCCGACCGGGCCAGGCTGTTCGGCGGCGGTGAGGCCGACCAGCTGCCGCGCCGCGGCGCCCTCGGCCAGCGGCTGCGGGCGCTGGCGGATGCCGGGGCCTACGAGATCGTCGCGCCCTTCGCGGTGGACGCGATCGAGACCACGTCTGATGGCGGCCTGCACGTCCTCGGCGATCGGGACGGCGCTGCGCATGCCATCGAGGCCGACGAGCTGATCGTGGCGACCGGCCTGCGCCCGGACCTGTCGATCCTCGGCGAGCTGCGCATCGACCTGGACCCGGCGCTCGACTGCCCGCGGGCGCTGGCACCGCAGATCGATCCCAACGAGCACAGCTGCGGCACGGTCCGCCCGCATGGCGCCGCCGAGCTGGCGCAGCCGGAGCCGGGCCTGTTCATCATCGGCATGAAGGCCTATGGCCGGGCCCCGACCTTCCTGCTGGCCACCGGCTATGAGCAGGCCCGGTCGGTCGCGGCCCACCTCGCCGGAGACCTCGATGCGGCCCGGCGGGTCGAGCTGGTGCTGCCGGAGACCGGAGTCTGCAACGGCCCCGGCCGGCAGGAGGCTGAGGCGGCATCCTGCTGCGGCCCTGCCGCATCGGCCGCTCCCGCCAAAGCATCCGCCTGCTGCTGAGCGACGGGAAAGACACCATGGCTGAGGCGACCGGCGCGGCCGGTCCAATCTCCGGCCGGCGACTCCTCGGGGTCGTCGCCGGGCTCGGGCTGACCCAGATCATCGGCTACGGCACGCTGTACTACAGCTTCAGCATCCTCGCCGCCGGGATGGCCGCCGACATCGGCTGGTCTCTAGGTGCCGTCTACGGTGCCTTCTCGGCGGCGCTCCTGGCCGGGGCCCTGATCGGCCCGCGCTGCGGCCGCTGGGTCGATCGGCATGGCGCCGGCCGGGTCATGGCCCTGGGCTCGGTCGCCGCGGCCGCCGCGCTGATCGGCTGCGCCGTCGCGCCCGGGCCGCTGGGCCTGGCCCTGGGGCTGATCGCGATCCAGCTGGCGGCGTCCTTCGTCCTCTACGAGGTGGCGTTCCCGGCGCTGGTCCAGGTCGTCGGCTTCGGCGCCCAGCGCAGCATCACCCATCTGACCCTGATCGCCGGCTTCGCCTCGACTCTGTTCTGGCCGGCGACCGCGGCACTGCAGGATCACCTGACCTGGCGCGAGGTGTATCTCGTCTTCGCCGGGCTGCACCTGCTGCTGTGCCTGCCCATCCATCTCTGGCTCCGCAGCCTGGCCCGGGCGGCCGGCCCGGCGGCGCATCCGGCTGCCGCCGCTCCCGAGGATGCCGGAGGTCGGCATCCGGAGCGGCGCGCCCTCCTGATATTGACCGCGACCGGCTTCTCGCTCGCCGGCTTCGTCGCCTCGGCCGTGCTGGTGCACATGGTCCCGCTGCTCGGGGCGCTCGGCCTGGGTGCCGGCAGCCTGCTGGTCGGCAGCCTGTTCGGCCCGGCCCAGGTGTTGAGCCGCTTCCTGACCATGACCGCCGGCCGGCGCGCCAGCCCGGTCGGCCTGGCGATCGTCGCCTCCAGCCTGCCGCCGCTGGCGCTCGGCCTGCTGCTGCTCGGCGCGCCTGCGTTGGCCGCGGCAATCGGCTTCGCGATCCTGTTCGGGTTGGGATCCGGGCTGAACAGCATCGTGCGCGGCACGGTGCCGCTGGCGCTGTTCGGGCGGTCGGGCTACGCCGAGCGGCTCGGCTGGATCTCCAGCGTCGTCCACATCGTCTCCGCCCTGGCGCCCTTCCTGTTCGCCGCCATGCTGGAGCGGCTGGGGCCCTCGCCGGCCCTCTGGCTCACAGCCGGGATCGGCAGCCTCGCCGCGCTCGTGTTCCTGGAGATCCGGCGGAGGACCGGCGCCGCGGCCAGCCGGACGAGCGCTCGCGCTAAAGCAAACGGCCCCGCCGAAGCGAGGCCGTTGTAACCGGGAGAGGCTCGGCCGGTCAGACGAACTGGACCGTGACGATCTCGTAGCTCTTGGAGCCGCCGGGGGTGGTGACCTCGACCTGGTCGCCCTCGGCCTTGCCGATCAACGAGCGCGCCAGCGGCGCGGTGATCGACAGGCGGCCTTCCTTGATGTCGGACTCGTCCTGGCCGACGATCTGGTAGGTGATCTCCTCGTCGGTGTCCTCGTCCGCCAGCGTCACGGTGGCGCCGAACTTGACGGTGTCGCCCGACAGCTTGGAGGTGTCGATGATCTCGGCCCGGCTGATCCGGTCCTCGAGTTCCATCACCCGGCCTTCGATGAAGCTCTGGCGCTCGCGCGCCGCGTGGTATTCCGCGTTTTCGGACAGGTCACCATGCTCGCGTGCCTCCGCGATCGCCTTGATCACTTCGGGCCGCGCCACGCTCTTCAGATGCTTCAACTCTTCCTGCAGGCGGTTGTATCCCCCCGCGGTCATCGGCACCTTTTCCATCGCGCTCCAGTCCCAAAAAGCCAAAAAGCATTACACCCGGCGTCCAGGACGCCGGCCTCCAGACCTGCTCGTATCCCTGCCCCCCGGTGCTACCGCGCCGAACCTAGGTAGGATTGCAGCGGGGCGACTTCAAGCGCCCCGGCCTTCAGCGCGGCGATGGCCTCCACAGTCGCACGCGCCCCGGCCACGGTCGTCGAGTAGGGAATGTTATTGACCAGCGCGGCGCGGCGCAAGCCGAAGCTGTCGCGCACCGTCTGGGCACCGTCGGTGGTGTTGAACACCAGTTGGACCTCGCCGTTCAGGATGGCGTCGACGATGTGCGGCTGGCCTTCCATCACCTTGTTGATGCGCCGGACCTTGAGCCCGCCCTCCTCCAGCGCCTTGGCGGTGCCGGTCGAGGCCAGGATCTCGAAGCCCAGCTCGGCGATGCGGCGGGCGACGGTGAGGATCGCCGGCTTGTCGCGGTCCTTGACCGAGATGAAGACCGTGCCGGACAGCGGCACCTTCTGGTTGGCGCCGAGCTGGCTCTTGGCGAAGGCACGGCCGAAATCGCGGTCCAGGCCCATGACCTCGCCGGTCGACTTCATCTCCGGCCCCAGGATGACGTCGACGCCGGGGAAGCGGTTGAACGGGAACACCGCCTCCTTGACCGCCGTGTAGGGCGGGTTCGGGCCAGTCAGGGTGAAGTCGGCCAGCTTCTCGCCGGCCATCACCCGGGCCGCGATCTTGGCGATCGGCGTGCCGGTCGCCTTGGCCACGAAGGGCACGGTGCGGCTGGCGCGCGGATTGACCTCGATGACGTAGACCTCGTTGTCCTTGACCGCAAACTGGGTGTTCATCAGGCCGATGACGCCGAGGCCGTCGGCCAGCATCCGGGTCTGGCGCTCGATCTCTTGGACCACCGAGGCGGACAGGGAGTAGGGCGGCAGGGCGCAGGCGCTGTCGCCGGAGTGGATCCCGGCCTCCTCGATATGCTCCATGATGCCGGCGACATAGACCTGCTCGCAGTCGCGCACCGCATCGACATCGACCTCGATCGCGTCCTGCAGGTAGCGGTCGATCAGCACCGGGTTGCGGCCGGAGACCTTGACGGCCGTGGTGATGTAGCGGCGGAAGCCCTGCAGGTCGTGCACGATCTCCATGCCCCGGCCGCCCAGCACGTAGGACGGGCGCATCAGGCAGGGGAAGCCGACCTCCTGCACGATCGCCTCGGCCTCCTCGACCGAATGGGCGATGCCGCTCTTCGGCTGGCGCAGGCCCAGCTTGTCCAAGAGGTCGCGGAAGCGCTCGCGGTCCTCGGCCAGGTCGATCGCGTCCTTCGGCGTGCCCAGGATCGGGATGCCGGCCGCCTCCAGGTCATGCGCCAGCTTCAGAGGCGTCTGGCCACCGAACTGGACGATCACGCCCTTGACCGTGCCGCGCTCCTGCTCGACCCGGATCAGCTCGATCACGTCCTCGGCGGTCAGCGGCTCGAAATACAGCCGGTCCGAGGTGTCGTAGTCGGTCGACACCGTCTCCGGGTTGCAGTTGACCATGATGGTCTCGTAGCCGGCCTCCTTCAGCGCGTAGGCGGCGTGGACGCAGCAATAGTCGAACTCGATGCCCTGGCCGATCCGGTTCGGGCCGCCGCCGAGGATGACGATCTTCTCGCGGTCGGTCGGGTCGGATTCGCACTCGCCCTCGTCGAAGCCGGCCTCGTGGGTCGAGTACATGTAGGGCGTGGCCGAGGCGAACTCGCCGGCGCAGGTGTCGATCCGCTTGTAGACCGGCGTCACGCCGAGGCCGCGGCGGGCGGCGGTGGCGTCCGCTTCGCTGACATCCGCCAGCTTCGCCAGCCGGGCGTCGGAGAAGCCCATCCGCTTCAGCCGGGCGAAGCCCTGGGCGTCCTCGGGCAGGCCATAGCGCCGCACCTCCTCCTCGGCCGCGACGATCCGCTCGATCTCGCGCAGGAACCAGGGGTCGAACTTGCAGGCGGCGCGGATTTCCTCGACCCCGAGGCCGAGGCGCATCGCCTGGGCGATCACCAGCAGGCGATCATGGGTCGGGCGGGCCAGGGCGGCGCGGATCACTTGGCTGTCCGGCGCATCCATGGCGACGCCCGGGATCTCGACCTCGTCCAGGCCGGTCAGCCCGGTCTCCATCGACCGCAGCGCCTTCTGCAGCGCCTCGGGGAAGTTGCGGCCGATCGACATCGCCTCGCCGACCGACTTCATGCTGGTGGTCAGGGTCGGCTCGGCGCCCGGGAACTTCTCGAAGGTGAAGCGCGGCATCTTGACGACGACGTAGTCGATCGTCGGCTCGAAGCTGGCCGGGGTCACCTTGGTGATGTCGTTGGCCAGCTCGTCGAGGGTGTAGCCGACCGCCAGCTTGGCCGCGACCTTGGCGATCGGGAAGCCGGTCGCCTTCGACGCCAGGGCGGAGGAGCGGCTGACCCGCGGGTTCATCTCGATCACGACCATGCGGCCGGTCTCGGGGTCGACCGCGAACTGCACGTTCGACCCGCCGGTGTCGACGCCGATCGCGCGCAAGACCGCGATCGAGGCGTCGCGCATCCGCTGGTATTCCTTGTCGGTCAGCGTCAGGGCCGGGGCCACGGTGACGCTGTCGCCGGTGTGGATGCCCATCGGATCGATGTTCTCGATCGAGCAGATGATGATGCAGTTGTCCGCGCGGTCGCGGACCACCTCCATCTCGTATTCCTTCCAGCCGAGGACGGATTCCTCGATCAGCACCTCGCGGGTCGGGCTGGCGGCCAGGCCGGAGCGGACGATCTCCTCGAACTCGACCCGGTTATAGGCGATGCCGCCGCCGGTGCCGCCGAGGGTGAAGGACGGGCGGATGATCGCCGGCAGGCCGACGGTCGACAGCGCATCGATCGCCTCGGACAGGCTGTGCACCACCGCGCTCTTCGGCGATTCCAGGCCGATCTCGTCCATCGTCTCGCGGAACTTGGCGCGGTCCTCTGCCTTCTCGATGCTGTCCCGCTTGGCCCCGATCAGCTCGATCCCCAGCCGCTCCAGCGTGCCGTTCTCGGCCAGCGCCATGGCGGTGTTCAGTGCCGTCTGCCCGCCCATGGTCGGCAGCAGCGCGTCCGGCCTCTCCGCCTCCAGGATGCGGGCCACGAACTCCGGCGTGATCGGCTCGATATAGGTCGCGTCCGCCAGCTCCGGATCGGTCATGATCGTCGCCGGGTTGGAGTTGACCAGGATGACGCGGTAGCCCTCCTGCTTCAGCGCCTTGCAGGCCTGGGCGCCGGAATAGTCGAACTCGCAGGCCTGGCCGATGACGATCGGTCCGGCGCCGATGATGCAGATCGAGCGGATGTCGGTGCGCTTGGGCATGGGAGGCGGCCTGCTGGGTACGAGGGGCACGCTCCCGAAGGAGCGCGCTCTTATAAGGAAGGAACGCGCGCGGGGAAAGCCCCGGGGCGACCGCATGGCGCAGGGCAGGGGCGACCTGTCGTCATCCGGGCCCTGGCGAAACCGGCTCCGGCGCCCCATTTGCAGCGCATCATCGGGCTGGAGGGCGGCATGGCGAAACCGGCGCAGGCGACGCCCCTTGGCATCCTGGGCGCCATGGAGCGGGAGGAGCGGGAGGGCCTGTCCTACGTCTTCTATGGCCGCGTCCTGGTGCTGGCGCTGCTGGGCCTCTATGTCGTGCTGACCATCCCGGTCGGGCGGGCGGTGGCCTATATCGGGCTGATCGCCGTCTTCGTCGTGCTCGGCCTGATCCCCTATCTGCTGCAGCGGCGTGGCAGCATCGGCGTCTGGGGCGTCGGCGCCTTCCTGGTGCTGGATGCGGTGGTGCTGACCTTCATCATGGTGGCGCCGAACCCGCTGTTCGGGTCCGACCTGCCGGTCCAGTTCACCCAGCGGATCCCGAACTTCCTGTTCCTTCTCCTGTTCCTGTGCGGCGTGGCGCTGAGCTATTCGCCCAAGCTGGTGCTGCTGGTCGGCGGGGCGCTGACCGTCTCCTGGTCGCTCGGCTTCGCCTGGCTGGCGACGCGGCCGGACAGCATCGTCACCAGCGCCAACGACGTGGTCGACGGTCCGAATCCCAACGCCGCGCGCATCGCCATGTCGCTCGACCCACACGCCGTCAGCAGCACGCTGTGGATGATCCAGACCGTCGTCCTGGTGCTGATGACGGTGGTGCTGGCGCTGGCCGTCTGGCGTTCGCGCAAGCTGGTCGGGCGGGCGGCGCGGATGGAGGCGGCCAAGGCGGCGCTGTCGCGCTACTTCTCGCCCAACCTGGTCGGCCGGCTCGCCGCCTCGGCCACGCCGCTCGGCGAGATCCAGCGCCAGCCGGCGGTGATCCTGTTCGTCGACATCGTCGGCTTCTCCAGTCAGGCCGAGGGGCTGGCGCCGGAGCGGGTGGTGGCGCTGCTGCGCAGCTTCCACCGCCGCATGGCCGAGCAGGTTTTCGCCCATGAGGGCACGATCGACAAATATATCGGCGACTGCGTGATGGCGACCTTCGGCACGCCGCAGCCCGGCCCGCGCGACGCCAGCAACGCGCTGCGCTGCGCCCAGGCGATGTGTACCGAGATCGAGCGTTGGAACGCCAAGCGCCGGGCGCGCGGCGCCGCCCCGATCGAGGTCGGCATCGGCCTGCATTACGGCCTGGTGGTGATGGGCAATATCGGCGACGAGCGCCGCCTGGAGTTCGGCGTCGTCGGCGACACGGTCAACGTCGCCAGCCGGCTGGAGCGGCTGACCCGCCCCTTGGCCGCCCGGGTGGTGGCCAGCGACGCCGCGCTGTCCCAGGCCGGCCGCGAAGGCTGCCCGGCGGAGGTGCTGGACGCCTTCGGCCCGGCCGGCCAGGCGGAGATCCGCGGCCGGCAGGGCGCGCTGGCGATCTGGACGCTGGCCGGTGCGGTGCCGCAGGATCGGGTGGCGATCGCGGAATAGGAGTGCACGGATGACAGACGGACCGAAGCTGCGCCGCCGGCCGGCAGGCGAGACCACGGTGACGCTGCCCTCCGGCGCCGCCATGCCGATCCTGGGGCAGGGCACCTGGGGCATGGGCGAGGACCGGCGCGAGGCCGACGAGGAGGCAGCGGCGCTGGCCGCCGGGCTCGACCTCGGCCTGACCGTGATCGACACCGCCGAGATGTATGGCGAGGGCGGGGCCGAGGAGGTGGTAGGCCAGGCGATCCGCGGCCGCCGCGACGGCGTGTTCCTGGTCAGCAAGGTCTATCCGCACAACGCCGGCCGCAGGGCCGCGGTCGACGCCTGCGAGCGCAGCCTGCGCCGGCTCGGCACCGACCGGATCGACCTGTACCTGCTGCATTGGCAGGGCGGGACGCCCTATGCCGAGACCATCGCGGCGTTCGAGCGGTTGCGGCAGGACGGCAAGCTGATCGATTGGGGCGTCAGCAATTTCGACCGCGACGACATCGAGGTCTGGGCCAGCGAGGCGGATGGCGAGCGCACCGCCACGAACCAGGTCTGCTACAGCCTGTCGGCGCGTGGCATCGAATGGGACCTGCTGCCCTGGTGCCAGGACCGCGGTCTGCCGGTGATGGCCTATTCGCCGCTCGGCCAGGGCCGGCTGCTGGGCAATACCGTCCTCGGCGGCATCGCCCGCCGGCACGGCGTGGCGCCGGCCACGGTGGCGCTGGCCTGGCTGCTGACCCGGCAGGGCGTCGTCGCCATTCCGAAATCCAGCCGGGTCGAGCGCCTGCGTGACCACCGCAAGGCGCTGGACCTTGCCCTGGACGAGGCTGATCTGGCGGCGCTGGACCAGGCCTTCCCACCGCCGCGGCGGAAGATGCCGCTCGCCATCCTCTGACCGCCGGCCGACCTACTCCGGATCGTCGTCGCTCTGTCGACCGGATTCGGTCTGGCCAATGGTTGCCGTCGTTGATCATGTATTAATAATTGAGTTTTCGTAAGGATCTGCAATCCGTTTGGAATTCAGATTGTGTCCTCTTTGTGATCTCTTCGTGTTCTAAAAGGAATTTGGCGGCGTTCTCGCTTGGTTTGTAACCGTATGCTTGCCGTGGTAGCTTCTATAGGCGACGGAATCTTCAGGATAGGGCGTGGAATGGGGGAGCCGGCTGTTTCCCAGGGAACATCGCCGGTTGATGAAAGAGGGATCACCCCTATGTTGTCTGGTATGAAGCGTCTCCTCGTGGCCGCCTCGGCGGTTCTGCTCCTCGCCGGTGCCTCCGGCGCCGCCTTCGCCCAGGACCGGGCGCCCGCGCCTGTGACCACCCCGGCGGTGTGGAACGGACAGGGCGACGCGAATCTCGCCACCAAGGTGGACTGGCGTCGCGACTGGCGCCATGACCGCCGCGACTGGCGCCGCGACCATCGGGACTGGCGGCGCGACTGGCGCCACGACCGCCGGGACTGGTACCGCAACAGCTGGCGGCGCGACCACCGGTACGGCTACCGTGACGGCTGGCGTCGCGATGGCTGGTATCGTCCCTACCGGTACGACTGGCGCTACTGACCGAGCGACACTCTGAGGACGATGGAGGCCGGCACCTGCGGGTGCCGGCCTTTTTCCTGCGCTAGAACCGGACCGGATCCGGCAGGGGCGGCTCGGCCGGGCCGTCGGGCGGCACCTCCGGTGGCGGCTGGCCCGGCTGGTCCGGCGGCGTATCCGGCCGTGGATTCGGCATCGGCGGCCGGGTGGGATCGTCGGGCGGCGGTTTCGGATCGCTCATACCCATGCCTTTCATCGCTGCGATGCTCATGACCCGGCGTGCTGCTCGTGGCGCTTGCGGGTGGCTGCAGCCTTCTTCGCCGAGGCGCTGCGGGCGGCGGCCGGTCGGGATGCCGAGGCCTTCCCGCCGGCCTTGCCGCCCTTCCGCGAGGACGCATGGCTCTCGGGCTTGCCGCGGCCGGAGCCGCTCTTCTTGCCGCCGCGGCTCTCCTTGTTGACCGTGGCCCAGGCCCGGCGTTCCGCTTCCTCCTCGGGCACGCCCCGGGCCTCGTAGCCTTCCTCGATGTGCTCCGCCTTACGCTTCTGCTTGTCGGTGTAGCTGGACTTGTCGCCCCTCGGCATGGCTGCCTCCTCTCAGATAGCGGCCCCGCCCGTCACATGCGGGCGGCGCTCTCTCTGGTGCAATCGTGGGGCCGCCGGCTTGGTTCCGGGAACCGCCCGGCGGCCGGAGCCATTGCTCAGAAGAGGACCACCACTGTGGGAGAGCGACATGCAGGCCCAGGCAGCCCGCGACCTCAGCGCGCGCGAGACCGAGCGGCTGATCGCCAGCGACAAGGTCGAGAACACCCCGGTGCGGCGGCCGAACGGCGACCGGATCGGCACCATCCAGCGGGTGATGATCGACAAACGGACCGGCCGCGTCGGCTACGCGGTCATGACCTTCGGCGGCTTCCTCGGCATCGGCGAGGACTACTACGCCCTGCCGTGGTCGATGCTGACCTACAACGAGGCGCTCGACGCCTATGAGCTGGACATCACCGAGGACCAGCTGCGGGGTGCGCCTGCGCATGACCGGGGCGAGCGCTTCGACTGGGACGACCGGAAATGGGCGCAGCAGGTGCACGACTACTACCGTGTGCCGCCCTACTGGATGTGACGGCGAACTCAGGCTGGAAAGACTTGGGGCGGCCTCGCGGCCGCCCCTTTCTTGTCTGGTCAGAAGATCCACCAGAGCAGCACGGCGCCGAGAACGATGACCGCGAGCGTCATCGAGGCGTGGAGCACCCAGCGCATATGGCCGCTGGTCTCGCCCTGGCGGGCCTCGGTCTTGCTGAGCGTGGGCGGGCGCCCGTGGGGGCTGTCCTCCGGCATGTCGCCTCCTCGCTGCGATGGCCTTGGTGAGAAGGCAACGGCAGGGAGAGGAGGCGGGTTCCGGGCTACGCCGCGGGCGGGGGCACCGGAGAGGGAGTGGTCAGCGCCGTCAGCACATGGTCGCGCCAGGCGCCGCCGATGAACAGATAGTCCTTGGCGTAGCCCTCGCGGACGAAGCCCAGGCGCTGCAGCAGGGCGGCGCTGCGGGTGTTTTCGGGCAGGTGGTTGGCCATCAGCCTGTGCAGGCCCAGGGGGCCGAAGGCATAGGAGATCGCCATCTCCAGCGCCTCGCGCATCAGCCCCTGGCCCTGCTGCGCCGCAGCCATGTGGTAGCCCAGCGTGGCGGCCTGGAAGGCGCCGCGCGCCAGCATGTTCAGGTTCAGCTGCCCGACGATGCCGGCGTCCGGCCGGTCGATCCGGCGCAGCACCAGCCGCACGGCGCGGTCGTCCAGGAACAGGTCGACCGCCTCGGCGCCCCAGCGGCGCCAATGGGCCTCGGTCCGCCAGGCGGCGCTGCGCGGCGGCAGCCAGGGGCCGAGATAGTCCCATTCCCGGTCATGGAAGGCGGCCAGCGCCGCGCCGTCGGCCGGCCCGGCCAGGGTCAGGAAGACCCTGGCGCCGAGCAGGCGCGGCGGCGTGTGCTGCGGCATCAGCGCTTGTGCGCGTCGATCAGGTCGACGAAGCGCTGGAACAGGTAATGGCTGTCCTGCGGCCCGGGGCTGGCCTCGGGGTGGTACTGCACCGAGAACACCGGCCGGTCCTTCAGCCGCAGCCCTTCGTTCGAGCCGTCGAACAGGCTGACATGGGTGACCTCGACGCTGTCCGGCAGGCTCTCCGCCAGCACCTGGAAGCCGTGGTTCTGGCTGGTGATCTCGACCTTGCCGGTGGTCAGGTCCTTGACCGGATGGTTGGCGCCGCGGTGCCCGCGCGCCATCTTGCCGGTGCTCGCGCCCAGCGCCAGGGCCAGCATCTGATGGCCCAGGCAGATGCCGAACATCGGCAGCCCGGTGTCGAGCAGCGCCTTGATCGTCGGCACGGCGTAGGTGCCGGTCGCCGCCGGGTCGCCCGGGCCGTTGGCCAGGAACACCCCGTCCGGGCTATGGCTCAGCACGTCCTCGGCGGTCGCCGTCGCCGGCACCACAGTGACCTCGCAGCCGGTCGAGGCCAGGCAGCGCAGGATGTTGCGCTTGGCGCCGAAATCGATCGCCACGACCTTGCGCTTCGGGCTCCCCAGCGTGCCGTAGCCGGTGCCGAGAGCCCAGCGCGTCTGGTCCCAGCGATAGGTCTGGGTGCAGGACACCTCCTTGGCCAGGTCCATGCCCTCCAGCCCCGGCCAGGCCTGGGCCTCGGCGAGCGCGGCGGCGATGTCGAAATCGCCGTCGGGCGCGTGGATCACCACCCCGGTCGGGGCGCCGGCGTCGCGGATGCGGCGGGTCAAGGCGCGGGTGTCGACCCCGGCGATGCCGATCAGGCCGAAGGATTGCAGCCAGTCGTCGAAGTCGCGGGTGGCGCGCCAGTTCGACGGCTCGGTGATGTCGTCGCGCAGCACCAGGCCGCGCGCCGCCGTGGTTCCGGTCTCGACATCCTCCGGGTTGGCGCCGACATTGCCGATATGCGGAAAGGTGAAGGTGACGATCTGCCCGGCATAGGACGGATCGGTCATGATCTCCTGGTAGCCGGTCATCGAGGTGTTGAAGCAGACCTCGCCAATCGCCCGGCCGGTCGCGCCGATGCCTCGGCCCCAAAGCACCGTGCCGTCGGCGAGCACGAGCGCCGCAGTGGCGCCGGGGGGCGGAGCGGTGTGGGTCATGGCAACCTCAGGGTCTGAATTTCCAGGCATAAAGCACGAGTGGTTGCAAGATTCCAGCCCCTCTTGCCCGCGCTGGCGGAATGCCCGCCCCCTTCTCTTGCCTATGTCGGCCGAATGGCCGACATTCGCGCCGCTTGTTCCAGGAGGATCCGATCATGCTGCGCGCCCAGTTCACCGACACGCTGAAGCAGGCGATGAAGTCCAAGGACGAGCGCACGCTCTCGACCGTGCGGATGATCATCGCCGCGCTCAAGACCAAGGACATCGACGCCCGCGCCAAGGGCAACATGGACGGCATCCCGGACGAGGAGATCCTGTCGATGCTGCAGACCATGGTGAAACAGCGGCGCGAGAGCATCGCCCTCTACCAGCAGGGCAACCGGCAGGATCTGGTCGACAAGGAGCAGGCGGAGATCGGCGTGATCGAGCGCTGGCTGCCCCAGGCGATGGACGAGGCCGAGACCGCGGCCGCGATCGGCACGGTGATCCAGGACCTCGGCGCCGCCGGCATGAAGGACATGGGCAAGGTGATGGCCGAGCTGAAGACCCGCTATGCCGGCCGCATGGACTTCTCCAAGGTCTCGGCCGCGGTCAAGGCGCAGCTGGGCTGAACCACGGTGGTCCATCGACCCGAAGACGCCTATATTGGGCCTATGAGAAAACCAACGCCCATCCAGCTTCCGGACGATCCCGAGACCGCCGCCAAGCGTGCGGCGATCCGGGAGGGCATCGCCTCCGCCGATGCGGGGCGGCTGGTTCCCCATGAGGAGGTTCGGCGTTGGCTGCTCTCCTGGGGAACCGGCAAGCGGCTGCCGAAGCCTGAGTGCAAGTATTGATTGCAGCCGCCGACAGCCTTGAACGGCTG
Organism: Inquilinus sp. OTU3971; assembly: GCF_038440215.1. Lineage (NCBI taxonomy): Bacteria > Pseudomonadati > Pseudomonadota > Alphaproteobacteria > Rhodospirillales > Rhodospirillaceae > Inquilinus > Inquilinus sp. OTU3971. Next base: position 23,841 of record NZ_JASATH010000095.1, read on the forward strand.
CCGCGACGCGGGCGGCCAGGGCTGGAGCTTGCCACTCGGGAACTCGTCGTCACGCCCTATGTGATCGTGTATCGGGTGACCGGACAGGTCGAAATCCTGCGTATCTGGCACGGGGCTCAGAACCGCTGAGGCTGCGACAGGAATCGCGTTAATCTGGTCCCTCCTCGCCCGATAGAACCCCCGCATGTCCCTTCCTCCCGGCTTCCTCGAAGAGCTGCGCACCCGCCTCCAGGTGTCCGACGTGGTCGGCAAGCGGGTGCCGCTGCAGCGCAGCACCAAGGGCGAGTTCAAGGCCTGCTGCCCGTTCCACAAGGAGAAGACGCCGAGCTTCACGGTCAATGACCAGAAGGGCTTCTTCTACTGCTTCGGCTGCGGCGCCACCGGCGACGTCATCAGCTTCGTCATGCAGCACGACCGCCTGTCCTTCATGGAGGCGATCGAGACGCTGGCCTCCCAGGCCGGGCTGGAGGTGCCCAAGGCCGAGCCGGAGGACCGCGCCCGGTTCGAGCGCCAGAAGACGCTGTACGACGTGGTCGAATCCGCCTGCGCCTTCTTCGAGGCCGAGCTGCGCGGCGCCGCCGGCCGGGCGGCGCGCGACTACCTCAAGGGCCGCGGCCTGGACGGCGACACCATCTCGCGCTTCCGCCTCGGCTTCGCCCCCGGCGACGGCGGCAAGCTGATCAAGCATCTGCGCGGCCAGGGCTTCCAGGACGCGATGATCGAGGAGGTCGGCCTGGCCCGCCGGCCGGATGACGGGCGCGACCTCTACTCCTTCTTCCGCAACCGGGTGATCTTCCCGGTGGCCGACCGGCGCGGCCGCACCGTCGCCTTCGGCGGCCGGATCATGGAGGGAGACGGGCCGAAATACATCAACAGCCCGGACAACCCGCTGTTCCACAAGGGAAATCTTCTCTACGGCATGTCCCGGGCCCGGCAGGCGGCGTCGCAGGGCCAGACCGTGATCGTGGCCGAAGGCTACATGGACGTGATCGCGCTGGTCCGGGCCGGCTTCGAGGCGGCGGTGGCGCCGCTCGGCACCGCTTTGACCGAGGAGCAGATCGTCGAGCTGTGGAAGATGGCGCCGGTGCCGGTGCTGTGCTTCGACGGGGACGAGGCCGGGCGGCGCGCCGCCTGGCGGGCGATGGACCGGATCCTGCCGCAGCTGAAGCCGGACCATTCGGCCCGCATCGCCTTCCTACCGCAGGGCGAGGACCCGGACAGCCTGATCCGCGGCTCCGGCGGCGCCGCCATGCAGGCGGTGCTGGAAAGCGCCCTGCCGCTGGTCCGGGTGCTGTTCGACCGCCAGACCACGATGCACCGGCTGGAGACGCCGGAGGGGCGGGCGGGCCTGCGCGCCGGCGTCGAGGCCCAGGCCCGGCGGATCGCCGACCCGGCGGTGCAGGGCCAGTACCTGGCCGAGCTGCGGGCCCGGTTCGAGGAGGCCTATCCCTGGCGGCCGAAGCGACAGGAGTGGCGGCCGGGCGGCAAGCCGCCGGCGCCGGCCGGGCCCAAGCCGCAATCGATCCGCGACGAGCAGGACGACCGCTTGGCGATCTGCGTCCTGTTGTGCCTTCTCGCCGCACATCCGAGCCTCGGCGAGGAGGTCGGCGAGGGCTTCGCCAGGGTCGAGATCCCCGATTCGGGCCTCGATTCGCTGCGCCAGTCGCTGCTGGCGCGACTCGGCGATTCGCACGGCCCCGAATCGGACTCCGACTCGGACGGACTTGATTCGCAGCTGACTCGGCCCTACCTGACTGTTCCCGAAGCCGATGGATTGCCGCCGGCATTGGTCGACCGCATTCGCAGGAAATGGCCCTTCACCCGGCCGGAGGCTCCTCTGGAGGAGGCGCGTACCGGCTGGGCCATGGTCATGGGGCATCTCGAGCTGCGCGCCCTCAGGCGCGAATTCGCGGATGCCGCGCGCGACCTGGCGCGGCAGGGTACGGAGGCCGCGCTGGAACGCTGGCACGGGCTGCGGCAGGAGATCGAGCGGCGGCAGGCGGTGCCGGGTGGGTTCTGACCCGGCGGACGGGATGGAATTGATACCGCGCTAGGGCGGGGGCAGGCATGATTCGAGTCGTGCCCCTTCCTTGCGCGCGGAAGCTTAGGTATGAGAGCCAGCTTCGGGCCCCTCTTGACAACAGGGCCCCGACGGCGGCGGGCGAAGGGGCACGGGTGCAGATGGCAACCAAGACAGCGACGGCGGCGGATTCGGCCGAGACGCGCGAGGACAGCGCGGACGGCGCCTCGATGGACGTGACCGTCCAGGCGGTGAAGAAGCTGATCGCCAAGGGCAAGGAGCGCGGCTACGTCACCATCGACGAGCTGAACGCTGCCCTGCCGCCGGATCTGACCTCGTCCGAGCAGATCGAGGACGTGACCTCGAACCTGTCCGAGATGGGCATCAACGTCGTCGAGAACGAGGAGTCGGACGACACCGCGGCGGCCGCCGGCGATGCCGACGGCGAGGGCCGCAACGCCGGCAACCTCGACGACGACGATGTCGGCCGCACCGACGACCCCGTGCGCATGTATCTGCGCGAGATGGGCTCGGTCGAGCTGCTGTCGCGCGAGGGCGAGATCGCCATCGCCAAGCGCATCGAGGCCGGCCGGGAGATGATGATCGGCGGCATCTGTGAGAGCCCGCTGACCATCCGCGCGATGATCGAATGGCATTCCTCCCTGAAGGACGGGAAGATGCTGCTGCGCGACGTCATCGACCTCGACGCCACCTACGGCGCCAGCCCGGAGGGCGAGGCGCTGGCGATGAGCGCAGGCGAGGCCGAGGCCGAGGAGGAGCCCGAGGCCGAGACGGAGGGCGAAGGCGAGGCCGCGTCCGGCGGGTCGGGCGATGACGACGACGGCGGCATCTCCCTCTCCGCCATGGAGGAGGCGCTGAAGCCGCAGGTGCTCGAGACCTTCGAGGCGATCGAGCAGACCTACCAGAAGATGCACAAGCTGCAGGAGCAGCGCCTGACCCATATCCAGAAGGGCGAGGCGATCTCCAAGCAGGCCGATTCGAAATACGACAAGCTGAAGGAGGACATGGTCCGCCTGATGGAAGGCGTGCACCTCAACAATGTCCGGATCGAGCAGCTGGTCGAGCAGCTCTATGCCCAGAACCGCAAGCTGATGGGGCTGGAAGGCCAGCTCATGCGCCTGGTCGTCGAGTGCGGGGTCAGCCGCGAGTCCTTCCTGCAGAACTATTTCGGCCACGAGCTCGACCCGAGCTGGATCGAGCGGGTGCGCGGCCTCGACAAGAAATGGGCCAAGTTCGTCGAGAAGAACGGCATCGGGGCCCAGCGGGTGCGCGGCCAGATCAGCCAGATCTCGGACGAGGTCGGCCTGCCGATCTCGGAGTACCGCCGCATCGTCTCGACCGTGCAGAAGGGCGAGAAGGAGGCCGGGCGGGCCAAGAAGGAGATGGTCGAGGCCAATCTCCGCCTCGTGATCTCGATCGCCAAGAAGTACACCAATCGCGGGCTGCAGTTCCTGGACCTGATCCAGGAGGGCAACATCGGGCTGATGAAGGCGGTCGACAAGTTCGAGTACCGCCGCGGCTACAAGTTCTCGACCTACGCCACCTGGTGGATCCGGCAGGCGATCACCCGCTCGATCGCCGACCAGGCGCGGACCATCCGCATCCCGGTGCACATGATCGAGACGATCAACAAGCTGGTCCGCACCAGCCGCCAGATGCTGCACGAGATCGGCCGCGAGCCGACCCCGGAGGAGCTGGCCGAGCGCCTGCTGATGCCGCTGGAGAAGGTGCGCAAGGTCCTGAAGATCGCCAAGGAGCCGATCAGCCTCGAGACGCCGATCGGTGACGAGGAGGACAGCCATCTCGGCGACTTCATCGAGGACAAGAACGCGGTCCAGCCGTTGGACGCCGCGATCCAGGCCAATCTGCGCGAGACCACCACGCGCGTCCTGGCCTCGCTGACGCCGCGCGAGGAGCGGGTGCTGCGCATGCGCTTCGGCATCGGCATGAACACCGACCACACGCTGGAGGAGGTCGGCCAGCAGTTCTCGGTGACGCGCGAGCGCATCCGCCAGATCGAGGCGAAGGCGCTGCGCAAGCTGAAGCACCCGAGCCGCAGCCGCAAGCTGCGCAGCTTCCTCGACACCTGAGCGAACGGCGAATTCCGGCTATGAACGGGCAGCCTTCGGCTGCCCGTTTTCGTCTGGCCTGCTCTGTCCGGGTTGCTGCTCCGCAAACTGCCATACTAGGATCGCAGCGAGATTCGAGAGGTTGTGTCCGGCACCGATCGGCGCTACCGCAGGGGTGACAAGATCAGGGAGAGGGCGCCGTCGATGCTTTGTGATCATTCCGGCCGTCGGGAACTCCGCGCATGACCAGCTCCTCGCGGCGGCTCGGCACGGCCGCCCTGGCCGGGCTGCCGGCATCGGTGGCGCGGCCGGGCTATGACCGCGACGCGGTCGCCACCGGCATCGTCCATCTCGGCATCGGCGCCTTCCACCGCGCCCATCAGGCGGTCTGCACCGACGACGTGCTGGCGGCGGGCGACCGGCGCTGGGGCATCCTCGGCGCCAGCCTGCGCAGCCCCGACACGCGCGACGCGCTGGTGCCGCAGGACGGGCTCTACACCCTCTCGGTGCGCGACAGCGACGGCGAGGCGCTGCGCGTCATCGGCGCCGTGCGCGACGTGCTGGTGGCGCCGGAATCGCCCGCCGCCCTGCTCGACGCGATGTGCCGGCCCTCGGTCGCCATCGTCAGCCTGACCGTGACCGAGAAGGGCTACTGCCACGACCCGGCCACCGGCCGGCTGGACGAGAGCCACCCCGACATCGTCCATGACCTGGCCCACCCGGAGGCACCGCGCTCCGCCATCGGCATCCTGGCCCGGGCGATCGCCCGCCGCCGGGCCGAGGGGTTGGCGCCCTTCACCCCGCTGTGCTGCGACAACCTGCCGGCCAACGGCCGCACCCTGCACCGCATCCTGTCGCGCTTCGCCGCGTTGGTCTCACCCGACCTCGGCGCCTATGTCGAGGGCGAGATCGCCTGTCCGGAGACCATGGTCGACCGCATCGTGCCGGCCACCACCGATGAGGATCGCGGGAGGATCGCCACAGCACTCGGGGTCGAGGACGCCTGGCCGATCGTCACCGAGCCCTTCCTGCAATGGGTGATCGAGGACCGCTTCCTGTCCGGCCGCCCGGCCTGGCAGGCGGCGGGGGCGACGCTGGTGTCCGAGGTCGCGCCCTATGAGACGATGAAGCTGCGGCTGCTCAACGGCAGCCACTCCTCGCTGGCCTATCTCGGCTACCTCTCCGGCTGCGAGACGGTGGCGGCGGCGATGGCGGAGCCGGGCATCGCCGCCTTCGTCGAGGCGCTGATGGCCGATTCCACCCCGACCCTGACCCTGCCCCCCGGCGCCGATGTCGCGGGCTACAGGCGCTCGCTGATCGACCGCTTCCGCAACACGGCGCTGAAGCACCGCACCTGGCAGATCGCCATGGACGGGACGCAGAAGCTGCCGCAGCGGCTGCTCGGCACCGTCCGCGGCCCGCGGGGGCGGGGGCGGGCGGGCGGCCCCCCCCCCCCC
>NZ_JASATH010000096.1:0-29315 GCF_038440215.1 Inquilinus sp. OTU3971
GCACCGGATAGCCCCAGCGCCGGCACAAGGCCGCCACCGCGACCTCCGCCCGGCTGGCCTCGATCAGCTCGACCACCTCCGGCCGCTCCAGCCGCTCGCTCAGCTCGTCGGCGCGGCGATCCTCCTCACCGTCCTCGGACGACTCGTAGACCGCCGCCTGCATCGCCAGCTTCACCCGCAGCTCGTGCCAGTCCTCCTGCGCCGCCTCCCGCTTCGCCGCGGCCTTGCGCCGCTCGTCGCGATGGTTGGCGAACTTGTCCTCCAAGAGCAGGGTCAGCCGCAGCGACCGGGTGATGACGGCGATCCGCTGGCCATAGTCGACACCGGGCTGCGGCGCCTCCACCGCCTCGGTGCGGGTCGCCTCGATGATCTCCATATGGACGTCCGCCGCTCGGGCGAGCATGCGCAGATGCCGCGCGGTCCGCTCCTCCTGGGGAGTGGCCGGGGCCTCCGAAACCGAATCAGTCTGCGCCTTGTCCATGGAACATAGCATGAACGAGATCGCAGATTAATACAAGCGAACAATGTGTTTACAGCGGGGTGATGTTGGATCGAGGCTTGACCGCAAAGGGTGAGCAGCGGCCCTGACGCGCCGGCGCAGCCCGTGGGGCGGGTCGCGCGATCAAGCGGGAACGTACGTCAACCTGATCACGTCTTCGCCAACTCGATCGCTGGCCACAAGGCGGAGCGGCGGCCGCGGGCCGGCGAAGAACGGCGTGCCGCGACCCAGCACGACTGGGTGGAAGTGGAGCCGATACTCATCGATGAGACCAAGGTCGGTCAGACTGTGCGCCAGGTCTGGTCCGGCGACTGCAATCTCCCCGACGAGCTGAGCCTTCAGCCCGCGTATCACCGTCTCGAGGTCATCGTCGACAAGTGTGGCGTTTGGGCCGACTGACTTCAGCGAGCGCGACACGACCCATTTCGGTTGGCGCCGCCACGCCGCCGCGAAGTCGCGTCGCTCCGCGTCCCACTGAGGATCGTCTTCATCCCAATAGCGCATGATTTCGTAGATGCGGCGACCGTACACACTGCCGGTCAGGTCGCGCACGTGCTGTATCCAGTGACGAAAGAGGGCGGGGCCTGCCTGCATTTCCAGGTGGTCGACGTAGCCGTCCAGGGACTGGTTCATTCCGAAGACGAGCTTCGCCATTCGGCAAAATCTCCACCCAAGGGCCTTCAGACTAGCTTGACCTGCTGTTACGCGGAAGTGAGGTCGGGCACGATCGGCGCGCCGCATTGCCGGTGTGACCAATAACCAGAGGTCCTCTTTCCGCCCTTCTCCGTCGGTCAGGCCAACAGAAGGGTGCCCAAAAGCGGCCATCGCGCTCGACACCGGAGAGCGGACAAGGCCCGAATCGACCCCAAGCTGCCCATCAGCAAGGAGGACCGGACCTTCCCGTATCCTCTTCTTTGCGGACGAAGTCCGTCTCGGAATGGTTACAGCAGTTCGCCGAAGGGGATGAAATCGACCGAGATCCCCGGCTCGAGTTGGGTCAGGGACTCCGGCAACTCGGCCAACCCGACTGTCTCGGTCAGCGATGTCAGCATGCCTGCTCCCTCCTTTGGAAAGCGCCGCAGCCGTCCGCCATCGCCCGCGTCGAGCGAAACCGGACATATTCGCGCCCGCCGCGCTTTTTTGGTAGGAGAACCCGGCCAGCGGGGGGAAGCGATGCGGCACGCGTGGTTGCATGCCGCCCACCGCCTCAATCAGCGGCCTCGCCACGGCGGCAAAGGTGACGAGCGCCGCCACGGGATTGCCGGGAAGCCCGATTGGCAATGTCGCTAAGCAGCCCCGGCCGCTGCGGTTGCCTGAAGATCGAGCGCCAGCGCCTTTATGGCGGCACGGCCGGTAGGATCGGCGCCCCCTGGTCGCTGCACCGAAAGGCTGCCACAGGCAACACCCCAGGCAAGGCAGCTATCGAGCGGGGCCCTGGCCAGCCAGCGATCGAGGAAACCGGCGTCGAAGGAGTCGCCCGCCCCGGTGGTGTCGACGACCGGAACAGACGGCGCTGCGGCCCGCGACGCGTCCTTCCCCGCCTGCGCCACGGCGCCGTTGGCGCCGAGCTTGACGGCCACTACCGGAATCCGCGCCGCCAGGAAGGCCAGGGCGGCATCGACCGTTTCGGCGCCGGTCAGGGCCATCGCCTCATCCTCATTCGGCAGGAACAGGTCGATTCCATCGAGCAGCCGGAGGGCATCTGGGTCGTCGATGGCCGCCTGATCCCAACTGCAGTCGAGTGACACGGTCAGGCCCTGCCGACGGGCACGACGCGCCAGATCGGGAATCTCCCTCAACGTCGCCAGTTCGGCAATGTGCATGTGCATCACCAACCCGCTGCCCACCGCTGCGTCGAGGGTCGCCGGCTCGGCCCTGCCGGCGCGGCGGGTCAGGAAGGCGCGGTCGTTGTCGACCGCCATGGCGACCGTGAGCTGCGGTCCGGCGTCGGCCGCGCGGTCGAGCCAACGCAGATCGACCCCGCTTGCCGCGAGCGGACCATCGAGCCCCCGGCCGAAATGGTCGATCCCGATCCGGGCTGCCAGCGCCGCGGGCCGGCCGAGCCCGGAGAGATGGGCGGCAGTGATGAACGCCCCGCCTCCCGGCACCAGCGTGACGTCCCGGGCGAAATGCTCCCGCCCCGGCTCCGGCATCGCGTCGAGTCCGGTGAAGACCAGATCGGAATAAAGGCGGCCGACGCAGAGGACGAAGCCTTCGGCGGGCCCAGCGGTCAGGCCTGACACAGCGCCTGCTCGGTCTGGGCGTCGAAGAGATGGAGTGTGTCGTTGGCCGCGGCCAGCCGCACCGTGCGGCCGACCTGAGGCGGCCGTCGGCCCGGGGCGGTGCCGACCATGGTCGCGCCGGCGGCATCGACATGCAGCAGGGTTTCCGGCCCCAGTGGCTCGATCACCGACACCACGCCCTCGATCACGAAAGCATCGGCCGGGGCTTGCCCCTCAACCGCGGCGAGGTCGTCGGGCCGGACGCCCAGCAGGATTCGGCGGCCCGGCGCAATGCCTGCGGCCGCCGCCGGCAACGGCGCCGCCCCGCCGCCATCCAGCGCCACTGCCATGCGCCCGTCGACCACCGCGACCTGCCCCGGTAGCAGATTCATCGGCGGGCTGCCGATAAACCGCGCAGTGAACACGTTGGCCGGGCGGTGGTACAGCTCGGCCGGGCTGCCGACCTGCAGGATGTGGCCGTCGCGCATCACCACGATGCGGTCGGCCAGGGTCATCGCCTCGACCTGGTCATGGGTGACGAAGACGATGGTGCTGCCCAGGCGCTGGTGCAGCCTCTTGATCTCCAGCCGCATCTGGCCGCGCAGCTGGGCGTCCAGGTTGGACAGCGGCTCGTCGAACAGGAACACCGCGGGGTCGCGCACCATGGCGCGGCCGATGGCGACGCGCTGCCGCTGGCCGCCCGACAGCTCGGACGGGCGGCGGTCGAGATAGGGGGTGAGGCCCAGCAGCGTTCCCGCCTCCTCCACCTTCCTGTCCTTCTCCGCTTGCGGCAGCCGGGCGCTGCGCAGGCCGAAGCCGATGTTCCTGCGCACCGTCATGTGGGGGTAGATGGCGTAGTTCTGGAACACCATGGCGATGTTCCGGTCCTTCGGCTCCAGCGTGTTGACGGCGCGGCCGCCGATGCGGATCTCGCCGCCATCGATCTCCTCCAGCCCCGCGATCATGCGCAGGGTGGTGGACTTGCCGCAGCCGGACGGGCCGACCAGCACGACGAATTCGCCATCGGCGATGTCGAGGTCGAGGCCATGGATGACCGGGTTCTTGCCGTAGGTCTTGACGATGCGGCGGAGCGAGACGTCGGCCATGTCAGCCCTGTCCCTTCAGCACGATGTCGAAACAGGAATTGAGCATGGCGAACGCCCCCTTCTCGCGATCGGCCGCGGTGGCGGCGTTGGCCGCAAACGTCTCCAGCACGGCGGCGTAGCCGGCGAAGGCCTTCTCCAGCGGCTCCGGTGCCGGGCCGCCGAAGCGGGCGCGGACGGCGACGAAATGCTCCGGCGAGACGATCTCGCGGAACCGGGCCTCGTCCACGGTGGACGGCCGCCCGCCGATCTCGGCGAAGGCCAGCACGAAGGGCGCGAAGCCGGCCTCGGCCAGGCTGCCGCCGGCCGCGACCACCGCCTTTGCCGTCGCTGCCGCGATCTCGTGCGCTTGGCGGAAGGACAGGCCTTCGATCCGCACCAGGCTGTCCGCCAGCTCGGTCACCGTGATGCAGCTGCGGTCGATGTTGCGGCGGACCTTGTCGCCGTCGATGGTCACGGCGGCGACCAGGCCCGAGAGCAGGTCGAGCACGCGGCCGGCGAGGTCGAAGGCGGCGTAGCCCTGGCCCTGGGTCTCGCCCTCGCTGTCGTTCATGTCGGTGAACGGCGTGTTGTGCATCACCGTCAGCATCGACCGCGCCCGGGTCATGGCGTGCGACGCGAGCAGGCGGAGATGCTCGATCGGCACCGGGTTGCGCTTCTGCGGCATGATCGAGCTGATCTGCACGAAGGCGTTCGGGACGTAGAGCTGCCCGACCTCGAAGCTCGACCAGAACTGCAAGTCCTGCACCAGCCGGCCGAGATGCAGCATCATCAGCTCCAGTGCGGCATAGGTCGAGGTGACGTAGTCGACCGCGGCGATGCAGCTGTATGAATTCTGCAGCGGTGCCGAGAAGCCCAGGAGCTCCGCCATTCGGTGCCGGGCGATCGGGAAACCGGTGGTGGTGATCGCAGCTGCGCCCATCGGGCAGAGGTCGACGACGGCGCGCGCCGCCTGTAGCCGCGCCAGGTCGCGCAGCAGCACTTCGATCACGGCGGCGAGGTAGTGGCCGAAGGTGGTCGGCTGCGCCGGCTGGCCGTGGGTGTAGGCGACGATCAGCGTCGCCTGTTCCCGCCGCGCGGTGTCCAGCAGGCTTTGCGCCAGGCCGCGCGTCTTGGCCGCCAGCGCGTCGATCCGCCCCTTCAGCGCCAGCTTGAACAAGGTGTGGTCGATGTCGTTGCGCGACCGGCCGGTGTGCAGCCGGCCGGCGATGTCGGCGCCCAGCCGGCGCTTCAGCTCGGCCTCGATCAGGAAGAAGAAGTCCTCGACCTCGCCGGTGTAGGCCAGCGCCTCGACATCGAGGTCGCGCTCGATGTCGACCAGCGCCCCGCCGATGGCGGCGGCGGTGGTGGCGTCGAGCACGCCGGTCTCGGCCAGCATCACCAGATGAGCGCGGTCGACGCGCTGGAAATGGTGGCGATAGTACCGCTTCGCCCCCTCGAACAACGGCGCCAGCACCGTTTCGGCATAGACGGGCGCCGGGAAGCGGCTTTCGTCCTTGATCGCCATGATCACCCCTTCAGCCCGGCGAGTACCACGCCGCGCACGATGTAGCGCTGGAACACCAGGAACACGATCAGGGTCGGCAGCGTCGCGATGGCGGCGCCGGTCATGATGAGCTCCCACTGGATCTGCTGCTCGACCGCGAAGCTCGTGAGCCCGACCGGCAGTGTGTAGAAGTCGCGGCTGGTGGTCACGATCAGCGGCCAGATGAAGGCGGTCCAGTTGCCAAGGAAGGTGAAGATCGCCAGGGCCGACAAGGCGGGCGTCACCAGCGGCATGGCGATCTGCCACCAGATCTGGAACTCGTTCAGCCCGTCGATCCGGGCCGCCTCCAGGAAGTCGTCCGGCACCGTCTCGAAGAACTGCTTCATCAGGAAGGTGCCGAAGGCCGTCATCATGCCCGGGAACATGATGCCCCAGTAGCTGTCCAGCCAGCCAAAGGTCTTCGCCATCACGTACCACGGGATCACCAGCATCTCGGTCGGGATCATCAGGGTTGATAGGATTGCGATGAAGACCAGGTAGCGGCCGCGGAAGCGGAACTTGGCCAGAGTGTAGCCGACCAGGCTGTCGAAGAAGACGTTCGACAGGGTGACGGTGACGGAAATGCCGAGCGAATTGAGGAACCAGCGGAAGAAGCGCCCATCCTCGAGCACATAGGCGTAGTTCTCGAGCGTCGGCTCCTTCGGGATCAGCGACAGGTCATAGACCTCGTGCGGGAATTTGAACGAAGTGGCGAGCATGTAGAGGATCGGCATCACCATGACGATGCCGCCCATCATCAGCAGCGTCCAGGCGATCACCCGCCCGGGCCGGATCCGGCGGCCCATGATCACGGTCGCGGTCGCCATCAGCGGTCCCTCAGGATGCGGAGCTGCAGGATGGAGATGCTGAGCAGGACCAGGAACAGGATCACGGTCTGGGCCGAGGCATAGCCCATGTCGAAGGCGTTGAAGGCGGTCTGGTAGATCATCAGCACCAGCGGCTTGGTCGAGTTGAGCGGGCCGCCGGGGTCGTTGTTGGTGATGTTGTAGACCTGGTCGAAGATGCGCAGGAACCCGATCGAGCTGAACACCACCAGGAACACGAAGGTCGGCTTCAGCAGCGGCAGCGTGATCTCCCACAGGATGGTCCAGCGCGACACGCCGTCGACCCGGGCGGCCTCGTAGTAGCTGATCGGGATGGCCCGCAGCCCGGCCATGAAGATCACGACCTGGAAGCCGAGGCCGGACCAGATCGCCGGTGCCAGCACCGCCGGTAGAGCCTGGACGGTGGAGCGCAGGAAGGGCTGCTGCGGCAGGCCGATGCTGGCCAGGGCGTTGTTGAACACGCCGATCGGCACCGGCTGATAGAACCAGCGCCACACCCAGGCCATCGCCACCGCCGTGGTCAGGAACGGCAGGAAGTACAGTGCCCGGATGAAGCCGTGCATGAAGCGGATCTTGTCGAGCTGGTAGGCCACGACGAAGGCGATCAGCAGGCTGAGCGGGGTGCCGATCAGCAGGTACAGGAAGGTGTTGCCGAACACCTTCCAGAACAGCGGGTCCTGGACCAGCCGGATGTAGTTCCGGAACCCGACGAGGTTCGGGGTGCCGAGCAGGTTCCAGTCGGTGAAGGACAGCCAGAACGCGTCCAGCGTCGGCCAAAACCGGATGACGGCGTAGAACAGCACCGGCACGGCCAGGAAGCTCCAGGCCCAGACCACCTGCTTGGCTCGCACCGACAGGCCCGCGACGGGGGATCTCATGCCGGCTCCCCGTGCCGTTTCCCGCATCGTCACGCTCCGCACCCGGTTCAGGTCACTTTGCCTGGTGATGGCGGTCGATGATCGCCTGTTCGGCCTTGGCAGCCTCGGCCAGGGCGGCGTCGACCGGCTGGTTCTGCAGCACCGCGCGGTTGACCATGTCCATCGACACCTGGCGCTGCCCCGCCTCGTCGACGAACAGCGTGGTGTGGGCGTAGTCGAGGCCCTTGATGAAGGGGGCGTAGACCGGATTGGCGATGTTCTTGTCGCTGAGCGCGACCGACCGGCGGGCCGGCAGTTCGCCTACCGTATCGAGCCAGATCTGCATCGCCTCGGGCGAGGTCAGGAAGGCCAGGAACTTCTTCGATGCCTCCAACTTCTCGCCCTGGGCCTTGGTGGTGATCGCGTTCACCCAGTAGCTGGCGTAGTTCGAGCGCGTGCCGCCCGGCCCGGCCGGCAACTCGGCGACGCCGTATTTCAGCCCGCGCACGGCGTCGAAGGAGCCGAGGCGGAACGAGCCGTCGACGGTCATGCCGGCACGGCCGGCCTTGAAGGCGGCCTGGGCCTCGTCCATGAAGCCGAGCTGGCTCACGCCGTATTTGGTCTGGAAGTCGAGATAGTATTGCAGCGCCTTGGCGCCGGCCGCGTCGGCGTAGTTCACCGTCTTGTAGTCGTTGAGATACGGCTCGCCGCCGAACTGGCGGACCAGCACCTCGCGCCACCATTGGTGGTCCTGGCCGGCCATGTCCATGGTGATGCCGACCTGGGTGAGGTTGCCGCCGCTGTCCTTTTTGGTCAGCTTCTGGGCGAACTGGACCAGCTCGTCGAGGTTGGCCGGCCCCTTCTCGGGGTCGAGTCCGGCTTCCTCGAACAGCCGCTTGTTCCAGAAGATGGCGAGCGAGCGGACCGCCGTCGGCAGGCCGTAATAGTCGTCGCCGCGCTTCATCGCCTTCACCATCGGGAAGAAATCTGCCTCGATAGCGTCATGCGGGAATGTGTCGGTCGGCAGTGGCTGGATCAGCTTGGCCGCCACGAAATTGTCGAGCCAGCCGTAGAAGAGCTGCACCACGTCCGGCCCCTCGCCGGCGGGGATCGCGGCCGCGACCTTAGTCTGGTAGTCGGCATAAGGGAAGTTGGTGTGCTTGACGGTGATGCCGGGATTGTCGGCCTCGAACTTCGCGATCAGCGTGTCGATCGCCTTGACCCGGGAATCGTAGAAGTACTGCCAGTACTCGATCTCCACCGCCTGCGCTGCCGAAGCCGCGCCGCACAGGCCGAGCGCGAAGGCCGTCGCCAACGCCATGCGCCGGATGCCGCCGAAACGTGCCATCTCCCCTCCTCCATCCCTGTCTTGCTAGGGCACCGAGGCCCATTTGGGCTCGTTCCCACTCGATCACAGGCCGAAAGCCCGGTCAATAACTCAACATAGTTGAATTATTGTATTGGCCGCAGCACCCTGCACGCGGAGACTCCGGGAGACGGGCCCGCATGGCCATCGGCAACAATTCGGGCAAGACGCGATCCTACAACCGCCGGGTGGTGCTGGAGACCGTGCGGCTGCAGGGCACGGTCAGCCGCACCGAGATCGCGCGCCGCACCGCCCTGACCACGCAGGCTGTGTCGAACATCACGGCCGCATTGCTGGCCGAAGGGCTTCTGCGCAATGCCGGCCGGCGGCGCAGCGGGCGAGGCCAGCCGCCGATCGAGTACGAGGTCAATCCGGACGGCGGCTTCACCATCGGCGTCGAGATCGCGCCGCGGTTCCAGCAATCCGTCCTGGTCAATCTGGCGGGGCGCATCCTCGCAAGGCGCACATCCGTGGTCGACGACCCCACCCCCGCCGCCATCGGGCCGTGCCTGCGGCGCGAGATCGATGCGCTGCTGGCCTCGGCCGGCGTCACCCGCGCCGCGATCCTGGGCGCCGGGGTCGTCATGCCGGGCCCCTTCGGGATCGAGGGGCTGAGTTCGGTCGGCCCGACCGCCATGCCCGGCTGGCTGACGATCGATGCCGCCGCCTTCCTCGGCGAAGCGATCGGGATGCCGGTCCTGGTCGAGAACGACGCCACGGCGGCGGCGGTGGGCGAGCGGCTGCACGGCGTCGCGCGCGACTTGAGGGATTTCTGCCTCGTCCATTTCGGCACCGGCATCGGCCTCGGGCTGGTCCTAGGCGGGCAACCCTACACCGGCGCCTTCGGCAATGCCGGAGAGCTGGGCCATGTCACGGTCGAGCCGCGCGGTCGCCCCTGCCCTTGCGGCGGCCGGGGTTGCCTCGAACGCTATGCCTCGCTGCACTCGCTGGCCGAACAGCTGGGCGGCGCGGCCGATGTCGATGCCCCGATCCGCGACGGGGACCCGCGGTTCGATGCCTGGGTCGAGATCGCCGCCGAGAAGCTGCTGATCATGGTCGGCATGCTCGAGAACCTGTTCGATCCTGAGGCCATCGTGTTCGGCGGACGCCTGCCGGACGCCGTGCTGGACCGGTTGATCGCCAGGATCGGGCCGTTGCCGAACACCGTGTCGCACCGCTGCGGCCGGTCGGTCCCGCGCCTGCTGCGGGGCACCACCGGCGAACTGACGCCGGCGCTGGGCGCCGCGGCGCTGCCCGTCTTCGAAACCGTGACACCCGATTTCGGCGCCGTGCTTCGCGCCCGCGACACCGCGCGTGACACCGGAGGATCGTCCCATGCCCGCCGATGAGGCCCTCATCCGCCGCCAGATGGCCCAGCCGAGCGTGCTGCGGCTCCACCGCGCCCTTTCGCGGCTGAAGAGCATCGTCACCCTGCTCGACACCGGCGCCCATCCGGACGACGAGAGTAGCGCCATGCTCGCCGCCCTGTCGCTGCGCGACGGCGTCCGCGTGGTGCTGCTGTGCTCAACCCGTGGCGAAGGCGGCCAGAACGCGATCGGGCCGGAACGCGGCGGCGACCTGGCGGCGCTGCGCAGCCTGGAGATGGAGGAGGCCGCCCGCGTGCTCGATGCCGGCGTCACCTGGATCGGCCATGGGCCGGACGATCCGGTGCATGATTTCGGCTTCTCCAAGAGCGGCGTCGACACGCTGCGGCGCTGGGGTCACGAGCGGGTGGTGGAGCGGCTGGTCCGCGCTATCCGGACCGAGCGGCCCGACATCGTCATCCCGACCTTCCTCGACGTGCCGGGCCAGCACGGGCACCACCGCGCGATGACGCAGGCGAGCCGGGAGGCCGTCGAGCTGGCCGGCGATCCCGCCGCCTTCCCGGAGCACCTGGCCGCCGGTCTGTCGCCCTGGACCGTCGCGAAATTCTATCTGCCCGCCTGGTCGGGCAAGAGCGCGTCCTATGACGACGACCTGCCGCCGCCCGATGCGACCGTGGCGGTGCAGGCCGGCGATCGCGATCCGGTCACCGGTGCCACCTACGCCCAGATCGGCCAGTGGTCGCGGCTGGCACACCGCACCCAGGGCATGGGGGTGTGGCGCGAGGCGGGCCCATCCCCCTGGCCGCTGCATCGGGCCTATGCCACGCCCGAGATGCCGGTGGTGGAGGCTTCCATCATGGATGGGCTGCCCGCCACGGTCACGGCCCTGGGCGACGCCGTCGACGGCATCGAGTGCAAGACATGGCTGCGGACCGCACAGGCCGCGATCGACCGGGCCATCGCTGCCTGGCCGGACAGCGATGCCGTCGCTACGGCGGCGGCCCAGGCCCTGACCGCGACCCGCGCGGCACTCGCATCCCGCCCCGAGCACGCCGCCTCCTTCCTGGACCATCGGCTGCGTCGCAAGGAACGCGAGCTGGGGCAGGTCCTGTTCGTGGCGTCTGGGCTGGATGTCCGCGCCTTTGCCGAGCCTGCCGAGATCGAGCCCGGCGGGACGGTTGGCATCGCGACACCACGAGCCGCCAACACAGGCGCCACGGAGATTGCGATGGCGCCGCGGCTCCCCAGCGGTTGGGCCTGGGAGACCGGCAGCGCAGCGGGCCAATTCCAGATCCGCGTTCCCGACGGCGCCCCGATCACCCTCCCCTTCGCGCCGGGCTTCGATCCGCTGGGCGGCAATGGCCTCGTCTCGGTCGAAGTCGCCTTCACCCTGGCTGGGGTCCGAGCGACGGCGACCATCGATCTCGACGAGCCGATCCGGGTCCTGCCCGCCGCCTCCGTGACCCCGGTGTCCGATGCCATCGTCGTCAACCTGGCCAGCCCGTCGGCCCCACGGCCCCTGGGCCTGACGCTGCAGAGCCTTCGTGGGACCCCAGCGGCGGAGCGGAGGGTCGGCGTCACGGCACCCGCGGGCTGGGAGACGTCGGGGGCCACCTCGGTCGCCGTGCCCGGGAATGCCGGGGTGGCATCGATCGAGGCGGTTCTGACCCCGCCCGTCACCGCCAGTGCCGGCCTTCACGAAGCCGTTGTCACCATCGACGGCCAGCCGGGCTGGGGCGTTCGGCGCATGAAGCACCCCCATCTTGGAGCAGTGGTTCGCGCGGCCCCGGCAACCCTGCGGCTGCGCACGCTCGAGGTCGCCCTGCCGGACGGTGTTCGCGTCGGTGTCGTCGGCGGCGGCAGCGACCGCGCCGACGCCTGGCTGCGCCAGGTCGGCCTTGCCGTCGACCCGCTCGATGCCGCAACCCTGACCGGTGGCGACCTGGGAGCCTGGGACACCATCCTGGTCGGCGTCTTCGCCTTCCGCACCCGGCCGGACCTGGCCGCCGCGACCGCGCGCCTGCACCGCTGGGTCCGGGACGGCGGCCATCTGGTTACGCTGTATCATCGCCCGATCGACGCCTGGAATCCGCAGTCGACGCCGTTGGCACCCCTGACGATCGGTCATCCCTCCTATCGCTGGCGGGTGACCGACCCGTCAGCCCCGGTCCAGGTGCTGCGACCGGGGCACCCGCTGCTGGCCGGTCCCAATCCGATCGACGAGGCCGACTGGGCCGGCTGGGACAAGGAGCGCGGGCTGTATTTCGCCAGCCGATGGGATCCCACTTACGAGGCGCTGCTCGCCACCGGCGATCCGGGCGAGTCGCCGCTGGAGGGCGGGCTGCTGTCGGGCCGCTTCGGGCGGGGGCGCCACACTCATGTCGCCCTGGCCCTGCATCACCAGTTGGATCGGCTGGTGCCCGGCGCCTTCCGGCTGATGGCCAACCTGATGCAGCGGGCCTGACCGTCGCAGCCAGGCGCTTTGGTGAACATGCTGTCTGGCAGGGCTTGTCACGTTCGCGGCCTTGCGAAGGGCCGGCGAGCGGCGTAGCGGTGGCCATGACCCCGCCTGACTATGCCGGTTATCGCTTTCCATCCGACGTGATCCAACGCGCCGTCTGGATGTATCTCCGCTTCACCCTGAGCTACCGCGACGTCGAGGACCTACTCGCCGAACGCGGCATCGAGGTGTCCTACGAGACAATCCGCCGCTGGGCGAGCGCGTTCGGCCCGATGATCACCCGGCGCCTTCGCGCGCGGCGACCGGCGCCGCACCGGCGCTGGCACGTCGACGAGATGTTCGTCCGGGTAGGCGGCAAGCAGATGTACCTCTGGCGCGCCGTCGATGCCGAGGGCGAGGTGCTGGTTCAGGCCAGGCGGGACGCCGCTGCCGCCGGCAGGCTGATGCGCAGGCTCCTCCGGAAGCAGGGCATCGCTCCAACCGCCTGGGTCACCGACAAGTGTCCGGCCTACGGCGCCGCGCTTCGTGACCTGCGGCTGGACGGGATACCCCACCTGCGGGCCAAGCGGCTGAACAACCGGGCCGAAAGCTCGCACGTCCCGGTCCGGCGGCGCGAGCGCAAGCTGCAGCGGTTCCTGTCGATGCATGCCGCCACCTACAACACCTTCAACCTCTGCCGTCACCTCACCACCGCCCGCACGCACCGCCGCTGTCGCGCCGAGGCGTTCGCGGCATGGCGGGATGCGGCCGGCGTCGCGGCCTGAGCCTGGCGGGTGCCGGCCTACCGCGGCAACGCTCTACAACGTGACAAACCCCTGGCCCAGGCGCCGGTGCCGCCGCAGTTCGCCGGCGCCGCGCTGATCGGCATCGATCTCGGCCCCAACCTCTCGGTGACCGGCTCGCTCGCGACCATCCTGTGGCTCGTCGCCCTGCGGCGCGAGGGGCTGGAGGTCGGCACCCGGCAGTTCCTGCGCCTCGGTCTGGTGGTGATGCCGCCGACCCTGCTGCTGGCCCTGGCCGGCTTCCTGCTGCCGTGGTGAGCGACAGCCGGACATCCGCGGCGGTCGAGCCTGCCCGCCCCGGCTTCGATCCGCGCTCGCTCGACGCGGTGAACTTCCTGCTGGCCGATGTGCGCGGCGCGGTCGGGCCGTATCTGAACGTCTATCTCGTCACCCAGCGGGCGTGGAGCCAGTCGGCGCTTGGACTCGTCACGCTGGTCAGCGGCTTGGCGGGGCTGGCCCTGCAGACTCCGATCGGCGCGCTGATCGACCTCACCCGAGCCAAACGCGGCACCATCGTGGCCCGCCTCGCGGTGCTCGCGATCGGTGCCTCCGTCATCTTCGCCCGTGCGGATTTCTGGTCCATCCTGGTCGCGACCATGCTTATCGCCGTAGTCGGCGATGTGTTCGGCCCTGCCGTCTCGGCCCTGACCCTGGGGCTGATCGGGCGGCGGGGGCTGGCCCGGCGCATGGGACGCAACGCCGCCTATGACCATGCTGGCAATGTAGCGATCGCGTTTCTCGCCGCCTTCGTCGGATGGTGGTTCTCGCAGCGCGCGGTGTTCCTGCTGGTGCCGGTTTTCGCCCTGCTAGCTGCCGCGGCCACGCTGTCGATCCCGGCCCGTGCCATCGATCATGACCTGGCGCGCGGGGCCGATAGGCCTCCCAGCGCCACGGCGGCGGCGCCCCCGGCTGGTCGGTGCTGCTGCGCTGCCGGCCTTTCGTGGTGTTCTGTGTCTGCGCCTTCCTGTTCCACTTCGCCAACGCGCCGCTGCTGCCGCTGGTCGGGCAGGAACTCCTTTGCCCATCCGGGCTGGGCGACGGCGATGATGTCCTTCGGCATCGTGGCGGCGCAGGCGATGATGCTGCCGATCGCGGTGCTGGTCGGCCACCGGGCCGACCGCTGGGGGCGCAAACCGATCTTCCTGGCCGGCTTCGCCATCTTGCCGATCCGCGCGGTGCTCTACATACTATCGCATGACAGCGGCTGGCTGATCGCAGTCCAGCTTCTCGACGGGTCGGCGCCGGCATCTTCGCCGCCCTGACGCCGCTGGTCATTGCCGACCTGATGCACGGCACCGGCCACTACAACCTCGCCCAGGGTGCCGTCGCGACGATGGTCGGCGTCGGCGCCTCGCTCAGCGGCCTCGCCGCCGGGGTGATCGTCGATGCGCTCGGCTTCGATACCGCCTTTCTGGCTTTCGGCCTGGCTGCGGCGGTTGCTGCCATCGTGTTCGGCCTGGTCATGCCCGAAACAAAAATGAACCATTCCCAAGATGTTCCGGCGCAGCTGGAGCCTGCCGGAACCTCCTGATCTGCCCGGCAGAAGGGCGCCAACTGCGGACATCGCGCCGACGCCTCGGTAGCAGACATTCCTCAGCTGGCCGGCGTCGACCCCAAGCCGACAGTCCTCGCCAATACGCCGAGTGGCCGGCAGGGAGCGGCGGCGGCCTACTTGCTGACGCCAACCGGCAATCGGCTATATCTCGTCGTGTCCGCCATTCCAGCGGTCGGTGGGCGCAAGGCTGAAGTTCGCGTCTTCAGCCAGCGGACTAAGACGCCAGCAACCATGAGTCGGCCTGTCCTAGTCTCAAAGCGGCAAAATCTACAGCGCAGGATTAGCTCGCGACGCGCGAGGCGGCCGACATGAGGTCTTGTGGTGTCGGCGCCCCGAATAGGTTCTTGCCGCCATCCGCTACTTCAGTAAAGGACCAGCGAATGATACCCTCGCGGTCAAGCAGGAACTCGCCAACGAGCTGGCCCATGCCGGTCGCTTGCATCTGCTGGTCAGCATCGGTGATTTCGTAGCCGTCCATCTTATTGAGGGCCGCTGCCGCCGCCATCGGGTCGAGCGGCTCGGGCAACTCGCCGGTCACGTTGATCTTCATCGACATCATCTGGCTCATCGCGACCTTGCGGGGCCAGTCACTTTCGTCTTGTGTGAATTCGACATTAGGCAGGCCGAAGGCACGGTGCGACGCACGATCAGGATCGGCCGCGGCCAGCAAATTGGGGATCGGGCGATAACGGAAATAGAGGCGCGCGCGCTCGATCGGCGTGTTGACCACAGTTAGCATGTCGATGCCCTTCTCGCGCAGCGCCGGCTCAAGCTGGGCCATCGCGGCGATGTGGCGCCGGCAATAGGGACAGTGGAGTCCACGAAAGATGCCGATCAAGACCGGCGTGCGGCCGCGATAGTCGTCGACCGCCACCTTGCCCTCTCGGGTGATCGCGTCGAGCACGACATTGGGCGCAACGTCGCCCGGCTGGAGCGTGCGATCAGGTTGAGAAGTAGACATGACGTCCTTCTCCTAATCGAGAAACGGCAGCACGATGAGAGCGCTGGGGTCAAGCCCGTGCCGATCGCAAAGCTCTCGTGCCAAACCGAAATAGCGCTCAGCCTCCTCCATGTCGTCGCGGTCGAGGCAGAGCGTCGCCAACCCATCATAGCAGGGAAACAGGAGCTGGGGCTCGCCGATCTCACAGGCCACCTCGAGCGCCTCGTGGTAGTAGCGGAGCGCGAGGTCGGGCGCGTCGTGGCACTGGTGGATCTGGGCGAGCACAGTCAGCGGCACCGCGAGGTGCTCGCGCTGGTCGAGCGCGCGGTCGATCTCGATCGCCTTTTCGGCGGCAGGCACACCCTCCTCGCCGCAGCGGGCAGTGAACGTGCAGCAGGCGACCGCGAGATTGGTGTAGAGCCTTGCCTGGAAGCCGAGATCGCCGATGCGGGTGGCGACCTCGAGGCCGCGGCGGCAGACCGCGATGGCGCGCGCCGGATCGACGAGTGCATAGAGCACGCCGAGATTGGTGTAGGCGCGGCACACCACGCTCTGGAGGCCGGCCGCCTCGGCCACGGCCACGCTGCGCTCGACCTCGCGCACCGCCTCGACGTTGCGCCCGAGCCGGGCGAGGGCGACACCCTTGGTGTTGAGCGCCTCCGCAACCGCCCGTGTAGCTTCGAACCCGATCTCCTGGCCTGAATCGGTCGAACAAGTCTCCGCATAGCCGATCGCCTTGTCCGCCCACTTCACCGCCCCCGCATGGTCGCCCATGCGAAAGGCGAGGCGGCCGCGTTCTTGTGAGAGATGTGCGCGCTCGATCAGCGCGTCGGTGCCTTCAAGCAAGATGAGCGCCTCGGCGTAGCGCGCCTCGGCCTGATCGCGCCGGCCGGCGTCCCACAAGAGTCCGCCGACCTTACGCATGATACGGGCCGCCGCGGCATGATCGCCCAAGTCCTGATAGGCGCGCAGCACCACGTTGTAATGTTCCTGCGCGGTCTCGCGTCGGCCGATCGGACGGCACAGATCGGCGATGCGCTCGCAAAGCATAAGCTGCTCGGGCCCTTGCTCGTTGGCCGCCCGCAGGGCGGCGAGCGCCTGCTGGTAGTGGCGGATGGCGTCGTCATTGGCGTAGGCGGCACTGGCCCGATGGCCGGCAACACTCAGGAATCGCGCGCCTTTCGCCTTCGCCTCGCTCAGGCAGAAATGGTGGCCGAGGGCGATTAGGTCCTCAAGCCGCTCGACCCCGGCCGGCACACGGGCTTCGAGCGCCCGCCCGACGCGGCCGTGCAGCTCCATGCGTCGCTTCACCAGGAGGTTCTGATAGATGACGTCCTGAAGCAGAGACTGGGTAAAGCGGAACTGCGCCTCGAGCCCGGAGTCCGGCTCCTCGTCGATCACCTCGGCATCGAGCAGGAGATCGAGCTGACTGCGCACCTGTGCCGGGTCGCTCGCGATCGTGCGCAGGAGCGCGGCATCGAAGCGCGGGCCGACCACGGCCGCCTCCTGGGCGAGCATGCGCGCTCCACGCGGCAGCCGATCGAGCCGGGCGAGCAAAATGCCCTGGATGTTGAGCGGAATTTCGGCCGCGCCGTCATTCGCGAGCGTGCGCCAGCTTGAGCCCTCGCGTACCAGCGTGCCGTTCTCGATCAAGCTACGGACGATCTCCTCGAGGAAGAGCGGGTTGCCGCCCGCGCGCTCAACGATCCGCCCGCGCAACTCCTGCGGGAGAGGAGAGCCCCCGAACAGAGCTCCAATCAGCGCATGGCTCGATGGAGCCTCCAGGGGCGGTAGCCGGATCGCGACGTGGTTGATGCGGCTGGTGGCGAGCACGCCCGCCTCGAACGCGGGTCGATGGGTCAGCACGATCATCAGCCGGCTGCGGTCGAGCCGGTCGGCAAGCAGGCGAAGCACCTCGAGCGAGGCCGCATCTGCCCAATGCAGGTCCTCGACCACGAGAAGAACGGGGGCACGCGCCAGTCGGCGCTCGAAGAGTGTGCGCACCGCGAAGTGGATCTGGCGCTTGAGCTGCTCGGGCTCGACTTGGCTCAGCCCGGTCCCAACCGCGCCGAGCCCGATGACATGGTCGAGGGAGGGCATGAGCTCAGCGCCCTCAGACGGCGATAGCCCGAGCTCGACGATGCCTGCGGCCAGCTTCTCTCGCATCGCCGCCGCACTATCCTTCGAGGCGATGCCGTAGGCGCTGCGCAGGATCGCACCGAGCGCGCCGAAGTGCTGTTCGCCGAGCGGCGAGCAGGCCGTGCGCCGCACCACCACCGAGCCGAACCGCTCATCGTTCTCCACCCGCGCCAGGAGTTCGCGCACCAGGCGAGACTTGCCAATACCGGCATCGCCGATCAAGCGCACCAAATGGGCGTCGCCCGCGACCGCCCGTTCCAGACAATCGAGCATGCGCCTGAGCTCGGTGTCGCGGCCGATCAGGGGCGCGCTCAGGCCGAGCGCTTCGAGTCCGCGGGCTTCGCGCGGGGCGTCGAGCGGACCAATCAAGCGGTGCACCGGATGCTGGCCGCTCTTGCCCTTGAGCGCGACCTCGCCCATGAACTCAAAGCCGAAGGCATGGCGGGCGAGGCGGTAAGTCGTCGGGCCGACCAGCACCTCACCGGCTCCCGCCAGGGATTGCAGGCGCTGCGCAGTGTTCACCATGTCGCCGGTGACGGAGTAGGACTTCGCACTACCCGCGCCGAAGCCGCCGGCCACCACCGACCCCGTGTTGACGCCGAGGTGGAGCGTGAGCGGTAGGCCGGCGCGCCCGCGCCAACGGGCATCGAGGCGCGCTGTCCGTTGGAGCATGGCGAGCGCCGCTCTGAGTGCCCGCTCGGGGTCATCCTCATGGGCGTGCGGCGCCCCGAAAAGTGCGAGCAAGGCGTCGCCGACGAACTTGTCAACGAAGCCGCCGAACTCTTGCACTGCAACGGTCAGTTCTTCGAACAGCTCGTTCTGAAGCGCCCGCATGACCTCGGGGTCGAGCTGTTCGGAGAGAGTGGTGAAACCGCTGAGGTCCGCGAACAGGACTGTGACGGTGCGCCGGTCGGCCTCGCCCGCAAGGGCCTGTATGGTGGGCAGTGGGGCGACCGGAGCGGGTCGGAACAGCTCGGGAGAAGTGAAAGGCGAAGGCGGCGGTGCAGTTGGTTGCGCCTCGATCGGCTGGAGCGTCGCTCCCTGCTTCTGCCCACATTTCGGGCAAAACGCGAAATCGGGCGGGTAGGCATAGCCGCAGCCGGCGCAGCGGGCGGGCTGGCGCGCGCCGCATTTCGGGCAGAACGCAAACTCTGCCTGGATGACGAAACCGCAATCGACGCAGTTCATCGATTTGGCGTTCTACAATCCAAGACCGCTCGATTGCTGAGACTGGAGAGTTTCCGAGATTGGGACAAGGCGGAATCGCGTGGTCCGTCTCTGACCGGGCGTCGCCCAGGGGTCAAAACCCATAAGCCGACATCCACCGGATGACCGGCTGTATGTCCGTTGCCCACCCCGAGCCGCCGACCACGCGCGCCGCGCTTACGGCGTCGCTCGATCAGTCCATCTTGCCGGAGAGCGCCATAGGACTAAGCCGCTGCCGCGGCGTGGGCGTGCGGCGGGGACGGAGAGTTGAGCCGGCCTGGGCCCTGATCGCGGGTCCTGTCTGAATCAGGGGTCCATTCCCCTGCAGACAGGAGAGTTCGATGAGCTCTGCGCCGATGAGTCCGCTGCGCCAGCGGATGATCGAGGACATGCGCATCCGGCAGTTCGGGCCGAAGACCCAGCACGACTACGTCCGGGTGGTGGCCGACTTCGCCCGGTTCCTGGGGAGGTCGCCGGACCGGGCCGAGCCGGAGGACCTGCGGCGATACCAGCTGCACCTGGCGGCCGAGGGCGCCTCGCCCGGCAAGATGAACCTCGCGGTCTCGGCGCTGCGGTTCTTCTGCAAGGTCACGCTCGGCCGGCCGGCGTCAGGCCGAGCGGCTGGCGACGGTGCGCACGGGCGAGCGGCTGCCGGTCGTGCTCAGCCCCGAAGAGGTGGCGCTGTGAAACCGGCCGAAGCCGCCTGACGGCGGCTGGCGGTGCGGGCGCCTGCGCATTCTGAGGGCGCCGCGCCCGCACCGCCAACATCAGCGGCCGTGACCCTTTTTGCAGAAGACCCTGGACACAACTTCACCAAGTCGTGACAGCTCTATCCAGAGGCTTCAGACAGTTCGTCTCCTCCATGCCTGCTCCGGTTGCTTCCGGCTGGAGCGTTCGCCGGGCGGGACTCTCACCCACTGGAAAGCGCCGCCCTGCACGGCGCACGGGACACGCAACTACCTACGCTCATACGCACCGACGCGCGATCATCGGACCGCCATCCAAACCTCAGAGGCGATAGCCCTCAATGCGAGCCGACGTGCGCGGACCGGTCGGTTCAGCGCCGGCGCTGCCCTTGCCCCTCACGCCGAAGAATTGGCAGCGGGTCGGAGCCGGCTTGGGCAGGAGACAAGGCGTCGCTCCCTTCCCTAACGGGTGACAAGCGGACCTCGGAGCGCGCCTTCAAACGCGTCCGGTCCGCCTCAATATCCAGACACTGGCGCAGCTTCCCGACCCGGCCGCTTACCTGACCGCCAAGCTCGGCTCGTCCGATTGATCTTAAGTGACCGCATGACGGCCGAGGGCAGACAATCGGCCGCAACTTCAACCGATCATCGCGACATGTCTGCGATGGCCGACCTCAAGTCGTCCGCTGCGAGGATGGTTATGGCGAGCTAACATCCCACACAAGGCAATCGTGTCGCGAAACCGGGCGCCCCGATCTGGGCTGGTCGAACAATCCCCAGATGCGCTGCCGGGCGAATCGCCTGCGCCAGCGCCCGATGCAGTGCTCCTCGAGCCGCAAACGCTCGGAGATCGAGCGGTTGCTGAGCCCTTCCGCAGCGAGCAGAACAACAGCGGCCCGCTTCGCCACGGCCCGCTCACCAGCCGTGCCGGCGATCCGGTCGAGCAGCCTGCGCTCATCGTCCGTCAGGATGACGGGATCGGCCTTCATCGTCCCCCTGTCGCCGTACTGCCCTGTGCAGCCGGCCTCAGCCCGCCAGGGCGGCGGGTCGTTCCGTCGTCCGGTGCAGGTCCTCGGTCATCGCCGCCAGCCGGTCGCCCAGCGCCGGGGTCGCAGCGAGCAGCAGGTTGCCTTGGCGGAGCCCGTCATCCGCCAGGAAGTCGTTGGTCCAGCCGCCGGCCTCGCGCACCAGCAGTAGGCCGGCGAGCGCGTCCCAGGCGTTGATGTGCAGCTCGGCATAGCCGTCGTTCAGCCCGCAGGCGACCTCGGCCAGGCCGAGCGCGCCGGAGCCGTGGCGGCGGAACTCGATGCCGGCCTCGGTCAGCCGCTGCAGCAGGGTGCAGTAGGCCGCCAGTGGCCGGCGCTCGGACCAGCCCACCTCCACCAGCGGCGCCGCGCCGTGCGCCAGGCCGCTGACCCGGATCGGCCGCCCGTTCAGCGTGGCACCGCGGCCGCGCCGGGCGACGAACAGGCGGTCGTCGGCCGGGGCGTAGAGGATGCCGATCTCGATCTCGCCGTCCTGAAGGTAGGCCAGCGACACGCACCAGCGGCCGGAGCCGTGGATGTAGCCCGCCGTGCCGTCGATCGGGTCGACCACCCAGACGCGGTCGGCCGCCTCTCCCCCGTATTCTTCGCCGATCACCGCGTCGCCGAAGCGCTGGGCGATCTCGGCGCGGACCAGTTGCTCCACCGCCCGGTCGGCCTCGGTGCAGAAATCGATCGCGCTCTTCGCCTCGATCGGCGCCAGAGTGCGGCGCATGCCGAGCGCCAGGGCGCCGGCGCGTAGGGCCAGGTCCAGGCCAAAGGCCTGGCGCTCGTCCAGATCCTGCATCACGCCGCCTCGCCGGCCGGCACCAGGGCGGCGCCGTCCGCCGGGATCGCGATGCCCACCGCTGCCCCGGGGGCGAACGGCACGCCGACATTGCCGTCGATGACGAAGGCCTCGGCCCCGATCTCCGATAGTTCCACCTGATACTCCATATGGCTGCCGAGATAGGCGGCCTTGCGGATCGTCCCGGCCAGCTCGCCGGGCTGCGGCCCGCCGGGGCGCAGCCGGATCGCCTGCGGCCGCACCGCGACCTCGACCGGGCCGGGCGGCAGGTCGCGATGCGGCAGGGACAAGGCGATGCTGCCGAGCTGGATCTGCGCCACCGCCCCGTCGCGCCGCTGCAGCGTGGCCGGCAGCAGGTTGGCGTTGCCGATGAAGTCGGCGATGAAGCGGTTGGCCGGGCGCTCGTACAGGTCGCGCGGCGTGCCGTCCTGCACGATCCGGGCCGAATGCATCACCACGATGCGGTCGGAGACGGCCAGCGCCTCCTCCTGGTCGTGGGTGACGTAGACGACGGTCAGGCCGAGCGACTGCTGCAGGCCGCGGATGTCCTCGCGCACCCGGCGCCGCAGCTTGGCGTCGAGGTTGGACAGCGGCTCGTCGAACAGCAGCACCTTCGGCTCCAGCACGATGGCGCGGGCGACGGCGACCCGCTGCTGCTGGCCGCCCGACAGCTCGCTGGGCAGCCGCCGCTCGAAGCCCGACAGGCCGACCACGGCCAACTTGTCCGCCGCCATCGCCTCCGCCTTCGCCTGGCCGAGGCCGGAGGCGCGCAGCCCGTAGCAGACGTTCTGCATCACCGTCATGTGCGGGAACAGCGCGTAGGACTGGAACACCATGCTGACGTCGCGCTCGGCGGCGGAGCGGTGGCTGACGTCCTCGCCCTCGATCAGGATCCGGCCCTCGCTGGCGATCTCCAGCCCGGCGACCAGGCGCAGCGTCGTGGTCTTGCCGCAACCCGACGGACCCAGCAGGGTCACCAGCGTGCCGCGCTGGATCGTGAAGCCGACGCGGTCGACCGCGGCCACCGGCCCGTAGCGCTTGCTGACGGCGCAGAACTCGACCGCCGGGACGCCGGCGGCGGCTCGGACAGTCGCGATGGCGGGGTCGATCAGATGGGTTTCACTGGTCACGCCTGCACCACTGCCTGACGGTTTCGGGTTGCCGGGACGGCCGCCGCGCGACGGCCGATCCGCCGTTCGCCGACTAGGGCCTGGATCGCCATCAGCGCCAGGACCATGATCGTGATCAGAACGGCGGAATAGACGATCGCCAGCCCGTATTCGCCGAACTCGGCCCGGCCAACGATATACACGGTGGCGAGGTTGAACTCGCCGCTGACCAGGAAGATCACCGCGCTGACGCTGGTGATCGCCCGGACGAAGGCATAGACCAGCGAGGTCGCAACCGCCGGCCTCAGGATCGGCAGGATCACCCGCCGCAGCGTGGTGGCCGACCGCGCGCCCAGCGTCAGCGACGCCTCGTCCAGGCTGCGGTCGATCTGGCTGAGATTGGCCAGCCCGGCGCGGATGCCGACCGGCATGTTCCGGAACACGAAGGCGATGATCATGATCATCGCGGTGCCCGTCAGCTCGATCGGGCCGCTGTTGAAGGCCAGGATGTAGCTGATGCCGATCACGGTGCCCGGGATGGCGAAGCTCATCATGGTCAGGAATTCGAAGGCGCCGCGGCCGGCGAAGCTCTGCCGGTTCAGCAGATAGGCGGTCAGGATGCCCAGCGCCGCGGTCGGCACCATGGCCAGCAGCGCCACCTCCAGCGTGGTGATCAGCGAGTTCCAGGCCGACCCCGCCAGGTACCAGCCATGGTCGCTGTCGCCGATGGCGAAGGCGGTCAGGAAGTGCTTCAGCGTCAGGGTGTTGTCGCTGCCGATGGCGCTGACGAAGCCGCCGATCATGATGATGCCGTAGACCGCGACCGTGAGCACGATCCAGGGCAGCACCGCCGTGTAGCACAGGATGCGCAGCGGCGCGGGCAGCGGGCCGGGCAGCCCGAAATCGCCCTTGCCGGCGACGGTGACGTAGCTCTTCCGCCCGATCCACAGCCGCTGCAGCAGGAAGGCGGACAGGCTGAAGCTCAGCAGCACGATCGCCAGCACCGCCGCCTGGCCCTGGTCCTGCGCCGCGCCGACCACGGCGAAGTACACGCTGGTCGACAGCACGCGGAAATTGCCGCCGATCATCATCGGGTTGCCGAAATCGGCCAGGCTTTCGATGAAGGCGATCAGGAAGGCGTTGGCTAGGCCAGGCCGGATCAGCGGCCAGGTGACGTGGCGGAAGGTGCGCCACGGGCCGCTGCGCAGGGTCTGCGACGCCTCCTCCATGCTCGGGCTGACGCCCTGCAGCACCCCCAGCAGCACCAGGTAGGAGATCGGGGTGAAGGCCAAGAGCTGAGCGATGGTCAGGCCCGGCATGCCGTACAGCCAGCGGCTGCGCGGCAGGTGAAACCAGTCGTTCAGCAGCGTCGTGACCATGCCGGCGCGGCCGAACAGCAGGATCAGCGCCAGGCCGATGACGAAGGGCGGCGTGATCACCGGCAGCACCGCCAGCACCTTGAACAGGCGCGGGAACGGGAAGCGGGTGCGCTGGGCCACCAGCGCGAACGCGAGGCCGAGCAGCGTGCTGAGCACGCCGACCAGCGTGGCCTGGGCCAGCGAGTTCCAGGCCACGCCGCAGCTGCGCCCGCCGGACAGGCAGGCCAGGCCCCAGATCGAGGAATCGGTCAGCTTGTCGGCGAACATCGGCAGGTCGACCTGCCCGTCATTGTCCTTGAACGCCGAGAGCAGGACGCAGAGCACCGGGTAGCCGACGAAGATCAGGATCGAGCCGCAGACGACGACGAGGGCGCCGACAGTGAAGGCGTCGCCCTTGCACCAGCCCTGGCGGGCCAAGCCGTGCGCGGCCAGCAGGGCCATCGCCACGAGATAGCCCAGCGCCCCCCAGCCGAGCGCCGGCTGCGCCGCCGCCCAGCCCGACAGGCTGCCGAGATCGACGATCGCCCAGCCCTGCCGGTCGATGGCGAAGCCCTGCAGCAGGGCCCAGGCGATGCCCGCCGCCCCGGCCCAGGCCAGCAGGCGCGGCTGCCGCCACAGCTCGGCCAGGCTGGCCAGCAGCAGCGGCAGCAGCAGCCCGAACAGCCACGGGCTGCCGCGGGCAGCTTCGACCACCGCCGGCGCCCCGCCCTCGGTCAGGGCCCGGACCAGCCCGCCCTCGATGCCGTACCAGGGCAGCAGCAGGACCGACGCCCAGCCGAGCAGCAGGCACAGCCGCGCGCTGGAAAGCCGCGTCGTGGCCGCCCCTTTCCTGAGTCCCGTCGCCGCCACGTCAGCCGCCGCTCTTCACGTCCTTGGTCCAGCGCGACAGCAGCCGCGTCCGCTCGGCGGAGGAGCCGTATTTCTCGAAATCGTAGTGGATCAGCTTGATGTTGCTGGTATCCGGTGATTCCGGCGGTATCGCGGAGGCTTTGTTCGACGGCACCTGGAAGCTGCCGCTCTTGGCGGCGATCTCCTGCGCCTCGGGTGTCAACGCCCAGTCGAAGAACCTCTTCGCCTCCTCCATGTGGCGAGCGCCCTTGATCAGGCTCATCGACCCGATCTCATAGCCCGTGCCCTCGCAGGGCGAGACCACCTTCACCGCCGGCGACTGCTTGGCGGCGTTGATCAGGTCGTGCTGGAAGGCGATGCCGACGATTGTCTCGCCGCGAGCCACGGCCTGGGCAGGGGCCGCCCCGGCGCTGGTGTACTGGTCGATGTTCTTGTTCAGGCCGACGAGGTACTCGAACGCCTTGTCCTCGCCCATCAGCTGCACGATCGTCGCCAGCATGGTCCAGGCGGTGCCGGAGGAGTTCGGATCGGCCATCTGGACCTCGCCCTCGAGCTCCGGCTTCAACAGGTCGGACCAGCAGGCCGGCGCCGTCAGGTTCCGGCTTTTCAGCTCTTCGTCGTTGTAGCCGAAGCCGAGCACGCCGAGATACAGCCCGACCGTGCGGTCGCCGGAGCGCTTGGCCTGGTCCTGCGCCCAGTCCTGCAGCTGGTCGAGCAGCGGCGACTTGTAGGGCTCGGTCAGCCCGTCGGCCGCGGCCTGGAGATGCGGGTCGCCGGTGCCGCCGTACCAGATGTCACCGCGCGGATTGTCCTTTTCGGCGCGCAGGCGGGCGAAGATCTCGCCTGCGCTCTGCCGCGTCATGTCGACATGGATGCCGGTCTTCTCCTGGAAGGCGCTGACCGCGGCCCGGCACCATTCCTCGTTCACACCGCAATAGACCACGACTGAGCCTTCGGCCCGGGCGGGCTCGGAGCGCATCGTCATGCCAGCGACCAGCGCGATCGTCGCGCCGGACAAGGCAGCCGCCTTCGAAATCCTGGGCATCGCCATCCTCCCCAATATTCTTTTTGCAACCGAGTGCAAAATGCTGATCGATCGATTTCATCCCGTCAATGACCAATTTGTGACAAAGGCGCCTCGCTGCCTTCAGTTTCGCAGAGATAGGCGATGCACGCCATCAACCGCGACGGGCACTGACCATTTGCACATAGGTGCAAAGAGCTTAGTATCGCGTCGTTGAATCAAGGAGCAGATCCGGCATGGGCGGCCGTGAGCGCGCACCACTGGACGTCTCGCCGCCGGCGGAGGATCACGCCTCCCGGCGCTTCGTTCGCGCCCGCGCAGTGGCGGAGCTGGCAGGCGTGTCGCGCTCCGCCGTGTCCCGCACCTTCACCCCCGGGGCCAGCGTGTCGGAGGAGACGCGGCAGCGCGTCCTGGCCGCGGCTGAGGCGCTGGGCTATCACGTCAATCACTTGGCCCGCGGTGTGTCGCGGCAGGAGACCGGCATCGTCTGCCTGGTCGTGGCGGACATCGACGCGGCGCAGCCCTCAAGGCTGACCCGGACGATCACCGAACGGCTGCAGGAGGCTGGCAAGGTGGCCGTGCTGCTGTGCGTCGGCGGTCCATCGGACGACATCGCCACGACGCTGCGCCGCGCCCTGAACTACCGCGCCGACGCCACGATTGTGATGTCGGGCACGCCGGCCCAGTCGATCGTGCGCGAATGCTTGGACAACGGGCAGCGGCTGATCCTGATCAGCCGCGACGACCGGATCGTCGGGCCGGACAACATCCTGCTCGACAATGCCGGGGCGGCGCGGCAGGCGCTGAACCTGTTCCTGCGCGCCGGATGCCGCAGGCCGGCCGTGGTCACGACCGAGCTCGGCACTCCCAGCTTGTCGGCCCGCGCCGACGCGTTCGTCGACGCCGCCCGCGCGGTCGGCCTGGAGCCAGCCGTGGTCCGGCTGGGTCAGATGACCAGCTATGACAACGGCGCCAGCGCCGCGCGCCGGCTGTTCACGGCGGCGGAGCTCCCCGACGCGGTGTTCTGCGTCAACGACGCAACAGCCTTCGGCCTGATCGACGCGGCTCGGCACGAGTTCGGCCTGCGCGTGCCGGAAGATGTGTCTGTGATCGGCTTCGACAATGTCATGCAGACAGGCTGGATGTCGTACCAGCTCACCACGTTCAACCATCCGGTGGACGAAATTGCCCGTCACGCTGTTGATTTGGCATCGGGAGGCCGGGTAGCGCGGGTTGGCCCGGCACGCATTGAGCTCACACCTGAACTCGTATGGCGTCGCACGGTCAGGACTTGAGATTGATTCGCACACCTTGGCGCGGAGCTGACATATGAGTGAGAGATCCGGGCCGAAGACGCCTCGCCTCCAATACGGAGCTCTGCCCTATCGTTTGCGGCCCGACGGTTCCATCGAGATTCTGCTGGTCACGACTCGTAGGACGCGCCGGTGGATCGTTCCGAAGGGTTGGAAGATCAAGGGGAAGAAGCCCGCCAAATCGGCGGCCCAAGAGGCGTTCGAGGAAGCAGGCGTCCGGGGCGCGGTTTCCGAGAAGCCAATTGGCAGCTTCGTCTATGACAAGTGGCTCGACGGCGACGGCGCCGTTGCGGCCTGCGAAGTCCGTGTTTTCCCGTTGCTGGTCGACCGCCAGGAGAACACTTGGCGTGAAATTCGGGAGCGCGAAGCCCGGTGGGTGGATCCCGATACGGCCCTTGAATTGATCGAAGACGCGGGCCTCAAGGATCTCATCCAGTCGTTTGTTGAAAAGCTGATCGAGAAGCCAGGGCGACGTCGCGACCGCCAACCAAACAGGCTGCAGGAACGCCCCATCCCCTGCTGAGTCCTGGTTGGGCAAATTGCTGGGTCCAGAAGCGGTCCGATGGGTCCGGGCGCCCCCCCCATCGATGGCGCCAGGCCGAAACGACGTGCCGGCTCTATCCCTGGATGGCCGCAAAGCGCGTCGGAGCCGACCTCCGGCTAGGATCAATGAGATGTCTGCAACGAGCGTAAGCGTCCGGCCTGACACGTCTCCCGGCGCGAGGACGATTCCACGATCATGAGTGTTTATCAAGACCGCAGGGGATGCTAGCAGTGCTGGGGAGGAGCGTTTATGATCTGCAGCTTTGATGGCCACGCAATATAGAGCAGCGCGATCAGAGAATAATGAAAAGAAGGTTGCCCGCTCTCATCGACATCAACAATACAACATTGGTGCATCATTGATGCGCCCTAGCTATGGGATTTCATAGATACTATAATCAATATTTGTCGAGGTAAAATAGTATTGATCGTCAGTACTCTCCAAAAACATTAGATACTTACTGCCTACAGTGCAGCATTTATTCAGATTGAGTTCCGATGTTCCGCTCTTTATCTTTAATGTGATCATTTTGCCGATGTAATCAGAGTCTCCCTTTACCACGGAGATAACATGCAATTTAGCCAACTTCTTTTCAAAGAACTTGACGCTTTCGTCTACAAATACGGATTCTACAGATCCAATTACGACAAGGGTTGACTTGAGCATCTGCTCATCTGGCGTAAACCTCCGAATATAGTTAGCATTCGATTGCTCTGATTTCGCCAAAACAACGATTAAACTGGCCAGCATCAAAGCAGCTCGCCTTCCGATCATTCTAAATGATCCTTCTCTGGCTGACGCTCCGGCAGGCCGATCTCCCGGCGAGCATTATTTTCATTGTCGACTGCATTTCCGGTGTCTTCGTGGCCCGTTACATCTTTGTGCACGTGTCCTACTACCTCATGCATAAGAGTGTCTGGCGGGTCATAAGTTAGTTCCTTGCCTTTTTTATCTCGAAGCATCGTGTTCGAATTCGGCGACACGCTAACGTGAATAACACCTGTCTCCTCGTCGATTTGGGTCACCCCTCCTCCACCAGCCTCGTCTAGATTTCTAGTCCGTCCCTCATCATCGGTATACGTGGTAGTTACATCGACCTCAACAGTCTTATCGCTCTCAATAGCGTCCTTCAGTTTATCGCTGTAGGTTCTGGAAAATCTACTATCGTCCCCGACGTCATTCGTTCTTTGTAACTCGCCATTCCGATCAAATCCGAAGGTTCCTAGCGCTCGCTCATTGATCATATCCTTAATCTGGCGCTGCTCATCCCGGTCTTTTGCGCGGACAATATGTCCGCTGGGATCACTTTTATTGATCGGATCGTTGTCGGAGTATGCATATCGGTTGGTGCCGACACCCTGCTGGATTGGATCCCACGGATCGGGCGAGATGAACCGGACTATCCGCAACGGCCCTAGCGACGCACTATTCGGCTGCGGGGCTTGTCACGTTCGCGGCCTTGCGAAGGGCCGGCGAGCGGCGTAGCGGTGGCCATGACCCCACCTGACTATGCCGGTTATCGCTTTCCATCCGACGTGATCCAACGCGCCGTCTGGATGTACCTCCGCTTCACGCTGAGCTACCGCGACGTCGAGGACCTGCTCGCCGAGCGCGGTATCGAGGTGTCGTACGAGACGATCCGTCGGTGGGTCAGCGCGTTCGGCCTGATGATCGCGAGGCGCCTTCGCGCGCAGCGGCCGGCGCCGCACCGGCGCTGGCACCTCGACGAGATGTTCGTCCGGATCGGTGGCAAGCA
>NZ_JASATH010000097.1:0-28781 GCF_038440215.1 Inquilinus sp. OTU3971
TGGCAATCCAGCGGCACCGCCCCCTGGATGGCCACGACGCTCCGCGCCTCGCCATGACGAATAGAGGTCGAAAAGTCGATCTCAAAGGCCGCCGGCACCGCCACTATTCGTCAAACCGGGCCGATATCCGATAAGCCCCGAGAAGCGCCTGCCACCATTCTCCGTGGCGCTGCAGAAAGATCCCGTCGGGGAAGTGGTGCCGGGCGACATGCTCCTGGGGCACGCTGTCCCAGCCGCGATGCTCCACGGTCACGCGGGTCTGGTCGTCGACCGGCTCGAACCGGACCTCGACCTCGGTGGCCTGGCCGGGCGTGAAGCTGGCCAGCCGCCAGGAGAACACCAGGCGGCTGCCCGGCTCCCACGCCCAGATCCGGCCGATCTCGAAGACCCGTCCATCGGGATAGGTCTCGGTGAAGCGGCCGCCGAGCCGGGGCTCGAAGCCCAGCGTCCCGGCCGGGCCGGGACTGAACTCGAACAGCGGGTTCGGCTTCCACCACAGGGCGATGTCGCGGACGAAGGCGGTGAAGGCCCGCTCCGGCGTCGCCGCGACGCGCAGCGAGACGAGGATGCGCGAGGTCATTCCGGTCGCTCCAGATGCGCCTTGAACGCGGCGAGCTGATCGGCCCACAGCCGCTCGGTCTCGCCCAGCCAGGCTTTCAGATCGGCCATCGGTTCCGGCCTCAGGCTGTAGATCCGGACACGGGCATCGAACTCCGGATGCGCCTCCTCGACCAGCCCGCCGGCCTTCAGCGTGCGCAGGTGCCGGCTGAGCGCCGGCGGGTTGAGACCCAGTGCCTCCGCCAGTTCCCCCGCCCGCCGCGGCCGCTCGCGCAGCAGCTCGACCACCCGCCGGCGATGGGGATCGGCGAGGGCCGCCAAGGTCCGGTCAAGCACTGTCTGGTCGAGAGCGACGGCCGCCCTCACATCCAGCCTTCGATCTTCAGCCCCGACGCCTGCTCCGCCTCCTCCCGCGAGACCTGGCGGACAGCCTGGCCGAAGACCCAGACATGGCCTTCCGGGTCGGTCGCGCGATAGGTGCGGTCGCCATAGAACTGGTCGGACGGGCCCTGCAGGATCACCGCCCCGGCCGCCTTCGCCCGGGCGCAATGCTCGTCGATGTCATGCTGGACGTGGACGTGGATCGACTGGGTGTTCTTGCCGCCGACCGAGGCCGGGCTGGCGACGGTCTCCGTCCATTCGGACCCGACATAGATCAGGCCGTCGCCGACCCGCATCTCGGAATGGGCGAGGTTTCCGTCCTGGTCGGTGATCACCATGCTGCGCTCGAAGCCGAAGGCCTTCTCCAGCCATTCGAGGGCAGCCTTGGGGTCCCTGTAGAAGACGCTCGGCGCCAGCGCCGGGCGCGAGGCAGACTCAGCCATGGTTCATCTCCTTCACTCGATAGGAAATATTTAACGATGGAGAGAACTATCGAGTCAAGTGGCATCGGCTGCATCGCCGCCAGCCCGCGTTCCGGTCGGAATGCGAGCTAGCGGCCGACGACCTTGGGCGACACCGTCTCCACGATCTTCTCGGCATTACGTCGGGCGGTGTCCGCATCGTCGGCAACGGACCGAATCGTCAGGAGATCACCATCGCGCAGAATGATGGCGGTAGAGCCAATGATCGGTCCCATGGACCATTTGGTGATCCAGCCGACCGCGGGGGAAACGCTCAACCCGGTCAGGCTGCAGGCCGGGTCCTTGGCCCGGCATAGCCGTTCCAGATCGGCCATCGACGTCTGGCCCGAGCGCACGCGCTGCTCCGTGCCGTCGGTCTGGCGGTCGATCTTGATGTCGATCATCGGCCCGCCCTTGCAGCCGGCACAGAACAGCGTGACGCGCCCGGGCTCGGCCTTGTGGGTGAAGCCAGCCCCGAGCGCGGCGCTCGCGTCGTCAGCCACGGTCGAAAGGTCGTGAACGGCGAACCCCTCCGCATGGGCTTCCGTCGCGAGCAGGGCGGCGATGCTCATGACCAGGAAACGCATCGGCGGGCTCCGTTCCGATGAAGACCTTACTTGATCGCCTGCGCCTTCTCGGCGAAGCGCGGGTCCCAGGTCTTGGTCAGGTCGATCTGGGCGTCCTTCAGCTCCGGGCTGAAACGGTGCAGGATGTCGAGCGCGGTCTGCATCCCCTCCGCCTTGATCAGCCCGTCGCGCGAGTACATCGGCAGCGAGGCTTTCACCGCCGCGACATAGAGGTCGTGGTCGCCCAGCAGATATTCCTCCGGCACCACCGCGGCCACTTCCTCCGGCGACGCCGTGGCCAGCCAGCGCAGCGACTTCATGAAGGCGTTGACCAGTGCCTGCGCCGTCTCCGGATTCTCCTCGATGAAATCCTCCTTGGCGTAGAGCACGGCGGCCGGCACCGGGCTGCCGAACACCGCCTTCACCCCCTCCTCCGTCCGGGTGTCGACCAGGACGGAGGCAGCGCCGCTGGATTGCAGCTTCGAGATCACCGGGTCGAGATTGGCCATGGCGTCGATCTCGCCATGCTGCATCGCCGCCACCGCGCTGGGCCCGCCGCCGACCGAGACGAAGGATACGTCGTCCGGGGTCAGCCCCTCCTTGGCCAGGAGCGCGTTGACGAAGAAGTTGGTCGAGGAGCCGGGGGCGGTGACGCCGATCTTGCGGCCCTTGAGGTCGGCCACCGATTTGATCTCGCCGGCCAGCGACTGGCGCACCACCAGCACGATGCCAGGGAAGCGGCCGAGCTCGATCAGCGCCCGGATGTCCTGGCCCTTGGCCTGCATCAGGATGGTGTGCTCATAGGCGCCGGTGGTGACGTCGGTCGACCCGCCCATCATCGCCTGCAGGCTCTTGGCGCCGCCGGCGAAATCGCTGATCTCGACCTCCAGCCCCTCCTCCTGGAAGAAGCCCTTCTTCTCGGCGACGGTCAGCGGCAGGTAGTACAAGAGCGGCTTGCCGCCGACGCCGATGTTGACATGCGTCTTCTCTGGCGCCGCCATGGCCGGCGCCGCCAGCGCCATGCCGAGAACGAGGGTCAAGCCTCGCAGCAGGGTTCTCATCCGTTTCCTCCTGTCATCCTTGGGCCGAGGTCGCGGCCGCGTTGTCGGGCCGCCACACCAGGAGCCGTCGTTCGATCACCGAGACGAAAGCATCGATCGCCACCACGAAGGCCGCCAGCACCAGCATGCCGGAGAACACGCCGACCACGTCGAACACGCCCTCGGCCTGGGCGATGCGGTAGCCGAGCCCGGCGGTGGCGCCGAGATATTCGCCGACCACGGCGCCGACCAGGGCGAAGCCGACCGAGGTGTGCAGGCTGGAGAACACCCAGGACAGCGCCGACGGCATATAGACATGGCGCAGCAGCTGCCGGTCGTTCATCCCCAGCATGCGGGCATTGGCCAGCACGGTCGGGCTGACCTCGCGCACGCCCTGGTAGACGTTGAAGAAGACGATGAAGAACACCAGCGTGACGCCGAGCGCCACCTTCGACCAGATGCCGAGGCCGAACCAGAGGGCGAAGATCGGCGCCAGCACCACCCGGGGCAGCGCGTTGGCGGCCTTGATGTAGGGGTCGAACACCGCCGCCGCCATGGCCCGCCGGGCGAACCAGAAGCCGAGCGCGACGCCGCCGAGCGAGCCGATGGCGAAGGCCAGCACCGTCTCCAGCAGGGTGACGCCGAGATGGCGCCAGATCACGCCGGAGGCGAAGTCCTTCCAGGTCCGTTCGATCACGCCGAGCGGCGTGGCGAAGAAGAACGGGTCGAGGATCTTCGTCGCCGTCAGCACGTGCCAGGCCAGCAGGCAGATCACGGCGACCGCGATCTGCCAGAACAGGATGCGGGCGCGGTCAGACGGCATCGCCATAGGCCTTCATCACCTCGTCCTTCAGCGCCGCCCAGATCGCCCGGTGCAGCGCCACGAACTCCGGATCGTGCCGGGATTCGGCCAGCTCGCGCGGCCGGGCCAGCCCGACCCGGTGGTCGGCGATGATCCGCGCCTGCGGCCCGGCCGACAGCACCACCACCCGGTCGGCCAGGGCGATCGCCTCCTCCAGGTCGTGGGTGACGAACAGCACCGCCTTGCGCTCGGCCGACCACAGCGACAGCAGCAGGTCGCCCATCACGATCCGGGTCTGCGCGTCGAGCGGGCCGAAGGGCTCGTCCATCAGCAGCAGCTTCGGCTCCAGGATCAGCATCTGGGCCAGGGCGACGCGCTTCTTCTGGCCGCCGGACAGCTGGTGCGGGTAGCGGTCGCCCATCGTCGCCAGCCCGACCCGGGTCAGCCAGGCCTGAGCCCGGTCCCGCGCTTTCACGGCGGCCATACCGCGCACCAAAAGGCCGACGGCGACATTGTCGCGGGCGGTCTTCCACGGCATCAGGGAGTCGGCCTGGAACAGGTAGCCAGCATCGCGGTTCAGCCCCTGCAGCGCCCGGCCGAACACGGCGCAGCCGCCGGAGGCCGCCGGCACCAGCCCGGCGGCGACGTTCAGCAGGGTGGATTTGCCGCAGCCGGTCGGGCCGACGATGGCGGTGAACTCGCCATCCGCCACCACCAGGTCGGTCTCGCCCAGCGCGACATAGCGCCCGCCGCCCTTCAGCGGATAGGCAACGGAAATCCCGGAAAACGCGATGGCTGGCGGGGCCTCTCCGCCGCGCGCCGCCTCGGCGACTCTCTGCACTCCTGGCTTCCCCCAGATGATCGGCCTCTTCGGACTCGGGCGGCAGTCTGTCCCAGATCCGGCCCGGCTTTCCAGTCAAACGCGCTCGACAATCGCGATATGTCCGATCAATTTGGGACACCCGCCGCGAAGCCCGACACGGACCGACGATGAAAGCGATCCTCTGCGAGAAGCCCGAGACCCTGCGCCTGATCGACCGGCCGGAGCCGCAGCGCCGCCCGGGCGAGGTGCTGGTGCGGATCCGCCGGGTCGGCATCTGCGGCACCGACTATCACATCTACAAGGGCAACCAGCCTTACTTCGAGTATCCGCGGGTCATCGGCCATGAGCTCGGCGCCGAGGTGGTGGAGGCCGATGCCGGCAGCGCCTTCCGCCCGGGCCAGGTCGTCGCCATCCAGCCCTATCTGCATTGCGGCAGCTGCGGCGCCTGCCGCCGCGGCCGCACCAACTGCTGCAAGACCCTGTCGGTGCTGGGCGTGCATCGCGACGGGGGCCTGTGCGAATTCCTGTCGGTGCCGGAGCAGAACATCGTGCCGGCCGACGGGCTGAGCCTGGACCAGGCGGCGATGGTGGAGTTCCTGGCGATCGGCGCGCATGGCATCCGCCGCGGCGCGCCCGCGGCCGGCGACCGCGTGCTGGTGGTCGGCGCCGGGCCGATCGGCATCGCCGCGACCATCTTCGCCAAGCTGCGCGGCGCCCATGTCAGCGTGCTGGACCTCAATCCGGGCCGTCTCACCTTCAGCCGCGACGTGCTGCAGGCCGATGCGGTGTTCGAGGGCGGCGGCGACATCGACGACCGGCTGAAGCAGGCAACCGACGGCGACTTCTTCGACCTGGTGGTCGACGCCACCGGCAGCCCGGCGGCGATGCGCAAGGGCTTCTCCTATGTCGCCCATGCCGGCGCCTATGTGCTGCTGAGCATCGTCCTCGGCGAGATCGGCTTTTCCGATCCGGAATTCCACAAGCGCGAGACCACGCTGCTGGCCAGCCGCAACGCCACGCGCGAGGATTTCGAGCATGTGCTGGCGTCGATGCGGGCCGGGCATGTGCCGACCGCGGCGCTGGCCAGCCATCGCGGCGGCCTTGCCGAGGTGCCGGATCTGGTGCCGGGCTGGAGCCGCCCGGAGGCCGGAGTGATCAAGGCGCTGGTCGAGGTCTAGCCGAACCGCGCCATCGGCAGCCGGGCGGAAGCTGCGGCCGACGGGACCGAGACCACCATCCGCGCCCCCTCCATGGCGATGACACGCCCGAGCCCGCGGCGGATCTCCTCCGCCTCGCGGCCGGTCAGGGGCGTGACGGGCATGGGCCCGGTGAAGACCGCCGCCCGACGCTCGAGCGGCAGCTCGAGATAATTCAGCGCGGAAATGGCGCCTTCCGGAATGCCACGCCGCAGGAAGTCATACCCACGACGCAGAAAGTGAACCTCCCAGTGATCCAGCACGAGGTCGAGCTTCTGCAAATACCGCTCGGCCAACGACGCCGAGAAGAGATCATAATAACTGGATATTCCTTGACACATGCGACCGCCCTCGGCTGATCCGGCTCACCCCCGGCAGACGCCATCATTGGCGGCGACCGTGAATTGTTCGTGAACCCTGGTGCGGGCGGCTGCCTTCGGGAGCCATCCGCCCGCACTGGATGCCGAGGGGTGACGATCAGGCCGCCGTGGCGGTTGCAACGACCGGCCTGAGCTGCGCCACGCGCTTCTTGGCGCGACGCAGACGGAGCCGCACCGTACCGCCGTCGCCGCCATCGCTGCGCGACACCCGCAGCGCATACAAG
This sequence comes from Inquilinus sp. OTU3971, assembly GCF_038440215.1. Taxonomy (NCBI): domain Bacteria; kingdom Pseudomonadati; phylum Pseudomonadota; class Alphaproteobacteria; order Rhodospirillales; family Rhodospirillaceae; genus Inquilinus; species Inquilinus sp. OTU3971. The sequence continues at coordinate 6,432 of NZ_JASATH010000097.1, forward strand.
TGGTCGGCCTGTGCCTGGAAAATCAGCGGCCCGTCGCCGGGCTTGTGCTGCAGCGTCGTGAGGATCCGCCGCCCGAGCGGCGGGGCCGGACGGCGCACCAGCACCGCCACGTCGATCGCGGCGCCGTTGCGGTCAACCGCGTCGACCTCGACCTCCACCGCCCCCCTGCCGAAATACTGCGGGCCGGTGACGTGATCAGTGCCGCTGCGACGTGGCTTCAGCTCCTGCCAGTCGGCCCACAGGCGCCGCGTCAGTATGTCGGCCTCCCGCCACAGCCGAGCCTTGGTCTCGCCGAATCCCCGCACCTCCGGACGGACCTTGGGTGCCGCGTCGTCCTTCCGCAGCACCGCCAGGTTGGCGACGTTGATCGTGCCGCGCCGCCAGGCGACCACCGCGTGAAGCTGCCCGTCGGCGGCGGCGCAGCCGAAATCCTCGAGCGACTCCAGGCCCGGCTTGTTGAAGTGGTGCTCCCGGATGGCGCAGTCGAACACCGGCTGGGACCGCAGCTTCGAGGCGTGCAGCAGATCGACGAAATGCTCCGGATGGAAGTAGTAGTTGTTGGGAATCCGGTGGCTTTCGCTACCGTAGGACACCACGGTGGTGAAGGCGTAGACGCCGCCGGGTTTCAGCACGCGGTGGACCTCGTCGAGGTGGCGGACGAAGTCCGCATCCTCGCCGATATGCTCGAAAGACCCGGTCGACCAGGCGAAGTCGAAGCTGTCGTCCGGGAACTCGATCTGCCGCATGTCCATGCGCATCGCCCGGATCCGCCCGTCGGGGACCGGCCAGGGCGCATGGGCCATCACCAGCTCTTGCGGATCGTCGGTTCGGACCCCGACCCAGCGGCTGTCGCTCTGGTACAGGTCGGTGACGTCGACATGGGCGACCTGGTCCGCGATGGCGAAGATCAGGCGTTCGGTGCCGGCGCCGAGCGCCAGCCCCCGCGCTCCGTCATGGAGCTTTCCGGCCCGGTGCAGGGCCAGGAAGATCATCGCGAATTCCCAGGTCCGGCGCGATACGCCCGGCACCACCTTCAGGTGGCGGCGCACCACATGATCCACGGCGGGATCGAACCAGTCATAGATATCGCTGACCTTCTGCAGATTGTCGATTCGGCAATCGGGAATACTATCGCTGGCAGTCATCTGTCCGCGCTCTCCCTCGCTTCTGGAATGACAGCGCTATTGAAGCGAATGAGGGAGATTTATGTTCCCGTCAGACTAACGACTCCCTATATCTGCAATACCTAAAGATCTTCCTGAACTTTATACTTATTGATCAAGACGCCGTCGGTTGATTCTTTTTCGGCGGGGTGGAACGGCCGGGTCCGCAGGTCGAGGCGCCGCTTCAGCCGCCGGATCTCCTCCTGCAGCCGGGCGTTCTCGCTGCGCAGCTGCCGCATCCGCGAATCCGCAGCGGCGAGCCGGTCGGTGAGCGGATCCATCCATTGCGAGCGGGCCGGCCGCGACACCCGGGCCGGCGCCAGCAGGTCCCACCAGCTCCAGCCGCTGCCGCGCACCAGCTTGTCCGCGCAAGGCAGCGGGCCGCACGGGACACCGGCGCGGCCCGTTCCGTTTCCGGGATGGCTGCAGGACCGCTTGCAGCGAACCGGGCCTGCCCGCACCATGGCGGCAGGAAACGCCGGACCGGACACGATGAGCGAGACGCGCCGCCGCCAGGAGACCGCGAAGACCCGTCCACGGGCGCCGGACTCTGATTCGGCCGATCCCCCGGTCGACCCCGAGCAGCAGCAGCAGATCCGGATCGCCTGGGCCTATTTCGTCGAGGGCCTGACCCAGGCCGAGATCGCCGAGCGGCTGGGGCTGACCCGCCTGCGGGTCAACCGGATCCTGCAGATCTGCCGCGAGGCGGGCCTGATCCAGATCCGCATCCAGTCCCCCCTCGCCTCCTGTGTGGCGCTGGAGCGGGCGCTGATCCGGCGCTACGGGCTGCGCGACGCGGTGGTGGTGCCGACGCCGCGCGACGAGGACAAGATCCGCGCCGCCATCGGCGTCGCCCTCGGCGGCTATGTCGAGAACGCCGTGCATGACGGCATGCTGGTCGGCATCGGCTGGGGCCTGACCTTGCGGCTCGGCCTGCAGTCGATCCGGCGGCGGCGGATGACCGATCTGTCCGTGGTCTCGTTGATCGGCAGCATGACCCGCGGCTCGGGCGAGAACACCTTCGAGATCGTCTCGCGCTTCGCCGACCTGCACGATGCCGAGCGCTTCTACCTCGCCGCCCCGGTCTATGCCGATGACGAGGCCCAGCGCGACAGCCTGCTGGCCCGCGGCGTGCTGCGCGAGATCTACGACAAGGCGAAATCGGCCGACATGGCGCTGATCAGCGTCGGCAACGTCTCCGACCAGAACCTGATGCTGGCTCTGGGCGTCGTCGACCGCGAGGCTGGGGCGCTGCGGGCGACCGGCGCCGTCGGCGACGTGCTGGGCAACTGGCTGGACGCCGAGGGCCGGCCGGTCGACCACCCGCTGAACCGGCGCATGGTGTCGCTGTCGCTCGACGACCTGGCCCGGATCCCGACCGTGGTGCTGGCCTCCGGCGGCAGCTACAAGTTCGAGATCATCCGCGCCGCGCTGCGCCGCCGCTGCGTCAACGTCCTGATCACCGATGAGAAGCTGGCGGAACGGCTTGCGGAAGACCGCGAAGGCTGAGATGACTCGGCTCCGCATCGGCGCCGACCGCGCCGACCCTCTCCGGATCGCGGGCTGACACCATGGATTTCCAAGGCAGGCACTTCCTCTCGACGCGCGAGCTGACCCTCGACTCGCTCGCTGCGGTGTTCCGCGTCGCCGACCTGCTGGCCCCCGTGGCCCAGGGCCGCGCCACCACGCGGGTGCTGGAGGGGGCGGTGCTGGGCAGCCTGTTCTTCGAGGCTTCGACCCGCACCCGGCTCAGCTTCGAGGCCGCCTTCCAGCGCCTCGGCGGCGCCGTGGTCAACACCACCGGCTTCACCTTCTCCTCGATCGCCAAGGGCGAGTCGATCTACGACACCGCCCGGGTGGTCGCCGGCTATGTCGACGCGGTGGTGATGCGCCACCCGGAGGAGCGGGCGATCCATGAATTCGCGGCCGCCACCCACATCCCGGTGATCAACGGCGGCAACGGCGCCGGCGAGCACCCGACCCAGGCGCTGCTCGACATCTACACCATCGAGAAGGAGTTCGCGCGCATCGGCCGGCCGGTCGACGGCGCCCGCATCGCCCTGGTCGGCGATCTGAAATACGGCCGCACCGTGCATTCGCTGATCCACATCCTGTCGCTCTACAAGGGCCTGACGCTGAGCCTGGTCTCGCCCGAGCCGCTGCGCATGCCGGCCGAGCTGGTCGAGCACGCCCGCAGCCACGGCCACACGGTCGAGGAGCATGACGAGGTGACGCGCGGCGTCGCCAAGGCCGACCTGATCTACGCCACAAGGGTGCAGAAGGAGCGCTTCGCCGAGGGCGAGATCTCGGCCGACTACGCGCCCGACTTCCAGATCAGCCTCGGCATCCTCAACGCCCATGGCGCGCCGCACACGGTGGTGATGCACCCGCTGCCGCGCGACAGCCGGCCGGGCGCCAACGACCTGGCGCAGGATCTGAACACCGATCCGCGCCTGGCGATCTTCCGCCAGACCGACAACGGCGTGCCGGTGCGCATGGCGCTGTTCGCCCTGACCCTCGGCGTCGCCGACGGCATCGAGAAGACCTTCCAGCCGGCGCGCTGGTGGCGGCCGGAGCGCATCGGCCCGGACGACGCCGAGTTCTACCGGCCGGGGAAGGTCGGAGCGTAAGGCTCTCCAAAACAATAGGAAGTCATCCCCGCGGAAGCGGGGATCTCGCGCAGATCTCCTGGACAGCGATTCCCGCTTTCGTGGGAATGACAACCGGAGGAGAATCGGAGTCCCGCTCCCAATCCAGCAACGCCCGTGCGCATCGCAGTCGTATCCCCGACAACCTACTCGCCGCGCTGAGGGAAATCTGTGCCCGAGAGGGGTTGTCGCTGGACGCCGCGATCCGCGAGGCAGTCGCCTCCTATCTCGCCGATCGGCGAAAGCCGGCGGACGACGCCTTTGGCTCGTGGCGGCGTGACGGCAATGCGAGCGATGGGCCGACCTATCAGCAGACGCTGCGCGACGAATGGTAAGCCCAGCTGTCAGCCCGCACGGCTGACAGCTGGACTCGCCCCTACTTCACCGCCCCCATGGTCAGGCCGCGGACCAGCTGGCGCGACACGATCAGGGCGAAGACGATGACCGGCAGCACGATCAGCGTGCCGGTGGCCATGATCTGGCCCCAGGGCAGGTCGTAGCCGCTCATGAAGCTGGTCGCCGCCACCGGCGCGGTGCGGCTGGCGCTGCGGGTCAGCACCAGGGCGTAGAGCAGCTCGTTCCACGAGAAGATGAAGGAGAAGATCGCCGAGACGGCGACGCCCGGCGCCGCCAGCGGCAGGGCGATGCGCCAGAACACGGTGAAGCGCGAGGCGCCGTCGATCCGCGCCGCATCGTCCAGGTCGCGCGGGATGCCGCGGAACTGGTCGGCGCAGATCCACACCACGATCGGCAGGTTGAAGGTCAGGTACAACAGGATCAGCACCAGATGGGTGTCGATCAGGTTCAGGTTGCGGGCCAAGAGGAAGATCGGCAGCGCCAGCACGATCGGGCTGACCATGCGGTTGGTGATGAACCAGAACCACAGGTCGGACTTGCCGCGGAACTCGAACCGCGCCAGGGCATAGGCCGCGGGCGTGCCGAGCAGGATCGCCAGCGCCGTGGTCGACACCGCGACGATGATCGAGTTCAGCAGGCTGGGGCCGACATCCTTCGGGCCCAGCACCATGCGGTAGTGGTCCAGCGTCGGCTCGAACAGCCAGACCGGCGGCGAGGCCAGCGCCACCGCCTGGTCCTTCAGGCTGGTCGTCACCATCCAGTAGAACGGGAAGACGCAGATGAGTGCGATCGCGATCAGCGCGATCGCATGCCAGGGCGAGACCCGCACGCGAGCCCTGGCCGGCCGCGTCTCCGCCCGCGCCGCTGCCGCCGAGGCGACCATCACTCCACCTCCTGATAGACCAGGCGGATATACATCCGCGACAGCACGATGGTGAGCACCAGCAGCAGGATCGCCTGGGCCGAGGCGACGCCCTGGTCGAAGACCCGGAAGCCGATTCGCTGGATGGTGATCGAGATCAGCTCGGTCGCCGCCCCCGGCCCGCCGCGGGTCATGGTGAAGATCATGTCGAACAGCTTCAGCGTGTCGGCCGTGCGCAGGATCAGGATCGCGGTGATGCCCGGCAGCAGGAACGGCAGTTGGACATGGCGCAGGATGTGGCGGAACCGCCGCGTCTCCAGCCGCGCCGCCTCCTCGATCTCCGGCGGCACCATGGTCAGGCCGGCCAGCAGCACCAGGGCGCAGAACGGCGTCCACTGCCAGATGTCCATCAGCGCGATCGAGACGAAGGCCCAGGTCGGGTCGCCGAGCCATTCGACCGGTCCGATCCCGACCAGGCCGAGGAACCAGTTCACCACGCCAAAGTCGCGGTTGAAGATCAGCCGGCCGATCAGCCCGACCACAGCATAGGTGGTGGCCATCGGGATCACCAGGCTGAGCCGGGCCAGGGTCTTCAGCAGCGGCAGCCCGGGCTTGTGCAGCAGCAGCGCGACGGCGAGGCCCAGCAGCAGCTCCGCCGGCAGCACGATGGCCAGGAACACCAGCGTGCGGCCCAGCGCGTCCCAGAAGGTCGGGTCGGTCAGCACCGCCAGGTAGTTGCCGAGGCCGACGAAGGGCGTCCCCTCGCGCGAGATCTTCGGCAGGATCACCTGGTGCAGCGAGTTCCACAGCGCGTAGAGCGTCGGGAAGATCCCGATCGCGAACAGGGCGATCACGGCCGGGGCGAGGAACCAGACCGGAGTCCAGCGGCTGTCGAGGCGGTGCGCCATAGGTCTACTCGAGATTGGTGTGCCGCGCCCGCATCGCCTCGGGCGCGACGCCGAGCCGGTCGCGCAGCCGGAGCACGACCAGCTCGAACAGCAGGAACTGCGCGCCCTCGTACAGGCTGCCCATCGGCAGCACCGAGGCGACGCTGGGGCCTGTATCGTTCGCCATGGTCTGGGCCGGCAGCACGAAGACGGTGTCGGCCAGCGCCGCGGCGCTGCCCTGCGGCTGGGCGGTGAACAGCAGCGTCCGCGCCCCGGCGTCACCGGCGATGCGCATCAGCCCGTCGATGGTGGCGAAGCCGCCCGGACCGGCACTGACCACCAGCAGGTCTCCCGGCCCGACCGGCGGCGCCGACATGTCGCCGACGACATGGGCGTTGAGGCCGAGATGATAGAGGCGCATGGCCAGCGCTCGCATCATCAGCCCCTCGCGGCCGACGCCATGGCAGACGATGCGGCGGGCGCCGGCCAGGGCGTCGAGCACCGGATCGATCGCGCCGGGAGCGAGCCGGCGGAAGACGCCGCGGATCTCGTCCAGCGCCCCGTCCGCCAGGGCGCCCAGGCTGTCGGGCATGGGATGGTCTCCGAAATCGCACAAAACGGATGGGCCGGTGCCCGCCCCCTCACGCTCCCACGGCTTCGCCGCGGGTCCCTCCCTCTTCCCGAGGAGAGGGGATCACCTCTCCTCGGGAAGAGGTCGAAATCGCCTCGGCGATTTCGGGTGAGGGGGTGGCTCCGGCCTCTCAGGCTGAGAGCTTACTGCAGCTTCTCCTTCTTGCCGTCATAGTAGCCGGCCTTCTGCAGCACCGCCTCCATGCGCTCGCCGATCTTCTGGGCGCCGGATTCCGTGGTCTCCTCGCCCAGCATGATCTTGGTGCCGAACTCGGCGACGATCTCGGAGATCGCCGGCCATTCCGGGAAGCGTGGCCGGAAGGACGGCACGCCGCCCTGCCAGGACGCCACCGTCGGCTCGACGAAGGCATACTTCGCCTTGATCGCCGGGTCGTCGTAGACCGCGGTGCGGCCGGAGACGCCGCCGGCCTCGACATAGGGCTTCGCCATCGCCTCGGAGGTCACCCACTGGATGAACAGCCAGGAGGCCTTCTGCTCCGCCTCGCTGGCCTGCGACGCGACGCCGAGCGAGAAGCCGCCCAGCGCCGGCTTCAGCCCGGCCTCGCCCTTCGGCTCGGTGGCGACGCCCAGGCAATCACCCAGCTTCGAGGTCGCCGGGTCGACCAGGGTCGAATAGAAGGACGACCATTCGGTGATCATCGCCACCTGGCCCTGGGCCAGCGCGTTCACCGCCTCGGCATGGTCGTAGTCGACGATGCCGGGCGGCATGATCTTCATCAGATCCTGCCGGAACTTCAGCCCCTTCTGCGACTCCGCGGAGGTGAGATTGGACTTGAAGTCGGCGTTCAGCAGCGACCCGCCGAAGGGCCACAGCACGCGCATGAAGCTGTCGGCCGACTGGGTCTCGCCGCGGCGCGACTGCAGGGCGTAGGCATACTTGCCGTTCTGGGTGAGCTTCGGTCCGTAAGTGTTGAGCAGCTCGTCCCAGGTCGCCGGCGGCTTGTCGAAGCCGGCGTCCTTGAGCATGCACTTGTTGTAGAACAGCAGGCCGGAATAGTTGTCGAAGGGCAGGCCGTACAGCTCCTTGTTCCAGGTGCCGAAGCTCTCCAGCAGGATCGGGAAGAAGCCCTTCAGGTTGAGGGCCGGGTCGGCCAGGGCCGGGTCCTCGGTGAAGGTCTTCAGCGGCACCAGCCAGCCGCTGTCGGCGTATTCGCCGATCCAGACGACGTCGGTCAGGACCACGTCGATCTCACCGCCGGCCGTGAAATCAAGGACTTCGCGCTCGCGGCTGTTCTCATAGGGCAGGATCTCGTATTCGACCTTGATCCCGGTCTCCTGCTCGAACTGCGGCAGCAGCTGGATCGCGGCGCGGTAGCCCGGCCGGTCGAGGAAGATCGCCTTGATCGTGGTGCCCTTGTAGGGCTCCGCCGCCTCCTTGAGGCTCCAGGCCATGGCCTGGCCGGCGGTCAGCAGCGCAGCGATCGCGGCGCCGGAAAACAATAGCTTCTTCATTGGGTTCGCCTCCCTTTCTGGAATCTCATGCTCGGCCGCTATCGCCTGCATGGCAAGATCTCGACCGTGCCGTCGATAAACATTTGTATCCCACCAGATACAATCGTCCAGCCCTCGTTCGGGTGTCAAGCCGGGGCACTATCGGCGTAGCACTCCGCGGCAGGCGCCGAGGCGGGACTGCCAGCCCTCGCGCTCCAGCTCCGGCACCGGCTCCTCCGATTCCGGAAAGCCGAGGCAGAGATAGCCGATCAGGTGCCAGTCCGCCGGCACGTCGAGCAGCGCCGCCACCGCCTGCGGCTCCAGGATCGAGACCCAGCCGAGCCCGATGCCTTCGATCCGGGCCGCCAGCCACAAGGTGTGGATGGCGGTGACGGCGGAATGGTCCAGCGTCTCCGGCATGGTCTGCCGCCCCAGCCCGTGCCCCTGCCCGGTCGACCGGTCGCAGAACACGGCGAGCTGCACCGGCGCCTCCTCCAGCCCGGCCAGCTTCAGCCGGCGGTAATGCGCCGCGCGTTCGCCCTCGTAACCGGAGGCCGCGGTGTCGTTGCAGCGGCCGAACACGGCCCGCACCGCCGCCCGCCGCACCTCGTCCTCGACCAGGACGAAGCGCCAGGGCTGGCTGTTGCCGACCGAGGGGGCGAGGCAGGCAAGGTCGAGCAGCCGGTCGAGCAGCCCCGGCGGCAGCGGGTCGCGGCGGAAGCGGCGGACGTCGCGGCGCCAGCGCAGCAACTCGGCGAAACGGTCGCGGAACTCGGGCGGGAAGTCGGGGCTGGCCATGGCGTCCTCCGGGCGGCGGCGCCCCAGCTATAGCCGTCCGGTCAGGGTCCGGGGAACAGCGAGTCGATGCGACCCGTCGCCCAATAGGCGAGCAGGCCGATCCATTCGTGCAGCGCGATGCTCAGCACCTCGAACTGCTCGAGCAGATCGGACCGGGGCAGGACCGCCGGGGGCAGGCCGCGATAATCGACGGGCCATGGCACCACCGTCCAGCCGGCCTTGGCGAACAGGCCCATCGACCGCGGCATGTGAAAGGCGCTGGTGACCACCACCCAATGCTGCCCGGCCTGCGGCTGCAGCATCTGCTTCAGCAGCAGCACGTTCTCGTCGGTGTTGCGGGCCTGCCCTTCCAGGATCATCCGCTGTTCCGGCAGCCCGGCCATCAGCATGGCGTCGCGGAAGATGTCCGATTGCGGCGGGATGCCGTTCCACGGATCGCCCAGCCCGCCGGAGAACACCACGGGCGCGTCCGGATAGCGCCGGGCCAGGTCGAGGGCCGCGAACAGCCGTTCGGCACCACCGTTCAGCATCGGCTCGCGCCGGGCGCCGGACAGCGCCGGCTGCTCGGGTCCGCCCAGGACGATGATCCCGTCCAGCGTCGCCGGCAGCCGGTCCGGCTTCTCGAAGCGGTTCTCCAGCGGCAGCATCAGCAGATCGCCGACCGGCAACACGCAGACGGCGGCGAAGGCCAGGGTCAGCGCGATCACCAGGCGCCGGGCCAGGCGCCGCGAGCGGAACAGGAATCCGGCCGTCACCAGCAGCAGCGCCAGCAGCACAAGGCCGAGCGGCTGGATGAAGAACCAGATCAGTTTCGACAGGAAGAAGAACACGGCCCACCCACACGGCGCCCCAACCGAGGAATGGCGGATTGCGGCCGAAGATGCAACCCACCGGCCATGCGCGGGTTGACGCGGAGGCGCCGCGTCCGCACATCGGCTAGGCTGTTGATCCCAAGGCCACCGGAGCCCGTCGCCCGTTCATGGAGCTGTTCCCCACCGACCTCCTCGATCGGGCCGGCGAGCTGTTCGATCGTCGCATCCGCCTCGGCGTCACCGGGTTGAGCCGCTCCGGCAAATCGGTGTTCATCGCCGCGTTGGTGCACGGGTTGACCGATCCGCGGCGCTTCGGGCTGCTCGACGCCGTGGCCGAGGACCGGCTGCGCGCTGCGGTGCTGCGGCCGCAGCCGCATCTCGAGCTGCCGCGCTTCGCCTATGAGGAGGCGGTGGCGCGGCTGACCGGCGCGGGCGGTCACCCGGACTGGCCGGCCGGCACCCGCAACGTCGCCGAGCTGCGCCTGTCGCTGCGCTTCGCGCCGAAAAGCGGGCTGCGCAGCCTGCTCGGCGACCAGGTGCTGCATCTCGACATCTTCGACTATCCGGGCGAATGGCTGATCGACCTGCCGCTGCTGGAGCGCGACTTCGCCGGCTGGGCCGAGGAGGCGATGGCCCTGGCCGCGACCGGGGTGCGGGCACCGCTGTCCCAGCCCTGGCGCGACGCCATCGCCAGGCTCGACCCCGCCGCGCCGGCGAAGGAGACCGACGCGATCGAGGCGGCGCGGCTCTACACCGATTATCTGCGCGGCTGCCGCACCCATGCGGTGCCCTTGAGCCGGCTGCAGCCCGGCCGCTTCCTGCTGCCGGGCGATCTGGAAGGATCCCCCGCCCTCACCTTCTGCCCGCTGCCGCGGCCGCGCGAAACGCCGCGCGGGTCGCTGTGGCGGCTGATGGAGGAGCGGTTCGAGGCCTACAAGGCCAAGGTGATCCGCCCCTTCTTCAACGACCATTTCAGCCGGCTGGACCGCCAGATCGTGCTGGTCGACCTGCTGGCCCATCTCGCCGCCGGGCCAGAGAGCCTGGAGGATCTGGGCCGGGCCATGGACGACATCCTGACCTGCTTCAAGACCGGCGGCATCAACTGGCTGTGGCCGTTCGAGAGCCGGATCCGCCGCGTGCTGTTCGCCGCCACCAAGGCCGACCACCTGCCGCGCGAGGGGCACGAGCCGCTGGTCGGGCTGATGGACGAGCTGCTGCAGCAGAGCGTGCGGCGCACCGCCTTCCAGGGCGCCACCGCCCGGTCGATGGCGATCGCTTCGCTGCGCGCCACCCGCGAGGTCGACGTCAAGCATGAGGGCGAGACCTTGCGCTGCGTCGCCGGGGTGATCGAGCCGGACGGCAAGCCGGTCGCGGCCTATCCCGGCGCGCTGCCACGCAGCCTGCGCCAGGCCCGCGGCGGCGGCCGCTTCGGCGCTCAGCGCTTCCTGCCGCCGGCCGATCTCGGCGCCGACGGCCAGCCCTGGCCGCATATCCGCCTGGACGGGGCGCTGCAGTTCCTGATCGGCGAGGACCTGTCATGAGCCGCCCGCCGCTGATCCTCGACCAACCGCCGGAGCCGGAGCGCGAAGGCGGCCGGGCGCCCGCCGTGTTCGCACTCGACCAGGCCGATTCGGTGCCGGTGGAGGATGCGCCGGTGCCGGCGGCGCCCGATGCCGTCGACCCCGGCCTGCGCCGCCGCCGCAGCCCTGGCAGCGTCGCCCTGCGCATCGCCTTCGGCGCCCTGGTCGGGCTGGTCGGGCTGGGCATCGGCCTGTGGGTCGAGCGGCTGGTCACCGACCTGCTGAGCCAGGGCGGGCCGCTGCAGGCCGCCACGCTGGCGCTGCTGGCCGTCGCCGGGGCCGGCATCCTGGTCTGGGCGGGGTGGGAGCTGCTGGCGCTGCGCCGGCTCGGCCGGGTCGAGGAGATCCGCAGCCAGGGCCGGGCGGCGGCGGGCGGCGATGCTGCCGCGGCCGACGCCGTGATCGCCCGCTTCCGCCGGCTGCACAGCGATGGCCCCGCGGCCGACGGCCTGGCCCGCCTGGAGCGCGAGCGCGACGAGCTGCGCGACCCGGCGGAGCTGATCGCGCTCTTGGAACTGCACGCCCAGCGGCCGATCGACGCCGCCTGCCGCGCCGCCATCGCCGCCACCGCGCGGCGCACGGCGCTGATCACCACCGTGACGCCCTTCGCCATCGTCGACATGGTGGCGTCGGGCGCCCTGAACCTGCGCATGATCCGGCGCATCGCCGAGATCCAGGGCTTCCGCCCCGGCCTGTTCGCGACCCTGGCGCTGATCCGGCGGGTGGCGACGACGCTGCTGATCGCCGGCGGCATCGAGGCCGCCAACGACTATCTCGGCGACTTCCTGGGCGCCGGCCTCTTGCGCGCCTTCGGCCGCCGCGCCGGCGAGGGCGCGATCAACGGCATCCTCAGCGTCCGCATCGGCGTCGCCGCGATGAAGGTGTGCCGCCCCCTGCCCTATCTGCGCGACACCCCACCGGGCACGATGAGCCTGGCCAAGGCGATCTTCGGGGCGGAGGCGGCGCCGAAGGGGAAGGATTAGGCCAGGCCTGCCTGGGCAAGCCCGGCCCGCGATCTCAGTTCTGCTTCATCCCTGCGACCAGGGTTGAAATGTTATACCGGAACATCTTCACGTAAGTCGAAGCCGGCCCGTCTTCGGTCGACAGGGACTCGGCGTAGAGCTCGCCGCCCATCTCGGCGCCGGAGGCCTTGGCCACCTGCTGCACCAGCCGCGGGTCGGTGGCGTTCTCGATGAACACCGCCTTGATGTGCTCTTGCTTGATCTGGTCGATCAGCTTGGCGATGTCGCCGGCCGAGGCCTCGCTCTCGGTCGAGAAGCCGACCGGGGCGTGGAACTCGATGCCGTAGGCGGCGCCGAGATAGCCGAAGGCATCATGGCTGGTGATGACCTTGCGCTTGCCCTCGGGAATGGTCGCCACCTCGCTCCGGGCCCAGGCGTCCAGCTCCTTCAGCTCGGTCACGTATTTGGCGCCATTGGCCTGATAGGCCGCGGCGTGGGCCGGATCCGCGGTTTCCAGCGCCTTGGCGATGTTGGCGGCATAGATCGCGCCGTTCGCGGCGCTGTTCCAGGCATGCGGATCGAGGCCCCCGTGATCGTGATCCTCACCCGCTTGGTCATCATGGGTTTCGTGAGCTTCATGAGTCTCATGGTCTTCGTCTTCGGCGCGCAGGGTCGCTATCCCCTGGCTCGCGACCACGATCTTGGCCTTGGTGCCGGAGGCCGTGACCAGCCGGTCCATCCAGCCTTCGAGCTCCAGCCCGTTGACGACGATGAGGTCGGCCTTCGTGACCGCCTGGGCGTCCTGCGGGGTCGGCTCGTAGACATGGGCGTCGCCATTGGGGCCGACCAGGCTGCGGACCTCGACATCGTCGCCGCCGACCTGCCGCACGATATCGGCGAGGACGGTGATGCTGGTCACGACCGACAGCTTGTCCGCCGCCGCGGCGGGCAGCGACAGGACGGCAAGGGACAGGCCGAGCAGGCCGGCGCGGAACGGTATCCTCATGCGAAGGCTCCGTGGGAGTTCAGTGCGCGAAATGCGCGGTGGGCAGGTATCGGGCCCGCAGGCTGTCATGCGTCCCGAGGATCAGCGACAGCAGGTAGAAGCCGCCGGCGGTCAGCACGATGCTGGGGCCGGAGGGCAGGCTGCCGTGATAGGAGACCAGGAGGCCGGAATAGCCGGACAGGAGAGCCAGCCCGGCCGCCCAGGCGAAGAGCGACCACAGCGACCGGCTCCAGAACTTCGCGGCCGCCGCCGGCAGCATCATCAGCCCGACCACCATCAGGGTGCCAAGCGCCTGGAAGCCGCCGACCAGGTTCAAGACCACCAGCATCAGGAAGGCGAAGTGCACCAGGGCGCCGACGCCGCCGACCATGCGGAGATAGCCGGGGTCGAAGCATTCGACCACCAGCGGCCGGTACAGCAGCGCCAGCGCGATCAGCGTCACCGTGGCGATGCCGGCCATCAGCAGCAGCGCCGCGTCGTCGACCGCCAGGATGGTGCCGAACAGCACATGCATCAGGTCGACATTGCTGCCGCGGGTCGAGACGATCAGCACGCCGGCGGCCAGCGCGATCAGGTAGAAGGCGGCGAAGGACGCGTCCTCGCGCAGCGCCGTGACCCGGGTGACCGCGCCGGCCAGCAGGGCGACGGCCAGGCCGGCGATCAGCCCGCCCAGCCCCATCGACCACAGCGACAGGCCCGAGACCAGGAAGCCGACCGCGGCGCCCGGCAGCACCGCATGCGACATGGCATCGCCGACCAGGCTCATCCGCCGCAGCACCAGCAGCACGCCGACCGGGCCGCAGCCCAGCGACAGCGCCAGGCAGGCCACCAGCGCCCGCTGCATGAAGGCGTAGTCGAGGAAGGGCGTGACCAGGAAGTCCCACATCGCCGTCACGCCGCGCTCCGCCGGCAGGGTTCGCCGCGATCGTGCCAGGCCTCGGCCATGGCGCGGGCGCGCAGCAGGTTCTCGGCGCACAGCACGTCGCCGGTCGGGCCCCAGCCGATCGGGTCGCGGGCCAGCAGCAGCGTGTCCGGGCAGACCTCGCGCACCTGGTCCAGGTCGTGCAGCACGGTGATGACGGTGCGGCCCTCGCCATGCCAGCGCCGGACCACGTCGACCAGGTCGCGCGTGGTCTTGGCGTCGAGCGCGGTGAACGGCTCGTCGAGCATGATCACCCGCCCGTCCTGCAGCAGCAGCCGGGCGAACAGCACGCGCTGGAACTGGCCGGCGGAGAGGCTGCCGATCGGCCGCGCCTCGAAGCCGCCGAGGCCGACCGCCTCCAGCGCCTCCTCCGCCCGGTGGCGCAGGTCCTTGGAGACGCCGCCGAAGATCCCGGTCCGGGCCCAGCCGCCGAGCAGCACGGTGTCGGCGACCGAGATCGGGAAGCTGCGGTCGATTTCCGCCAGCTGCGGCAGATAGGCGATGTCGCGCCGACGCAGCCCGCCGCGGTCGACATGGCCGGACAGCGGCGCCAGCAGCCCGGCGATGGTCTTCAGCAGGGTCGACTTGCCGGCGCCGTTCGGGCCGACGATGGCAGTCAGTGTCCCGGGCTCGAAGCTGCCATTGACATGATGCACCGCCGGGTGCCGCTCATAGCCGGCGGTCAGGTTGGCGAGGCGGATGCGGCCGACGCTCATGGCGTGGCTCCGAACCAGCCCATGGCCCAGGCCACGGCGACCCACAGCACCGCGATCAGCGCGAGGGCGACGAGCAACCGGGCCCCGACCGGCGCGGCCAGGGCCGATGGCCCGATCTCCCCGGCCCGGCGGGCGACATGGGCGGGGTGGTGATGCGACACGGTCATGAATCAGCCGATGGCGTGATAAGGTCAGGCACCATAGCGCCCGGCGGGCGCAGCACCATTGACGTTAATGTATAACATCTTTGCGCGATCGGAAAGCGCCGGCCGGTTGGACCAAGGGAGTAGGCTGGGTTCGCGGTCGCAACCCAACCTACGGCATCACTCCGCGGGCTTGCCCGGCAGGTCCTTGAGGCGATGGATCCAGGGTAGGGCCGAGCGGCACCACATCTGCCGCTTCGGCGCCAGCTGGCCGCGCTGGCGGATGCTGCCCCAGCGGATGCCCCAGGTCTCGGCATCGGCGCCCTCGCCGGTGACGAACAGCGGCGAGCCGCATTCCGGGCAGAAGGACTGCAGTCGCCGGCGGCCGCTGGCGCCGACCTTCACATAGACCTTCGGCTCATGCGCGGTCAGCCGGATGCGGTCGCGCGACGCGGTCACCGTGACCCGGAAGGGTGAGCCGGTCAGCGCCTGGCAATCGGTGCAGTGGCAGATCCCCACCCGCTCCGGGTCGATCTCCGCCTCATAGGCGACATGGCCGCAATGGCATCGACCGTCGATCTTCATCATGGCGCGCCCCGCTTCGCATCCCGAACCGGGCGGCAGCCTAGCCTATCGCCGGCCCGGCTGCAGCCGACGCAGCACCAGATGCTTCAGGGCCGGCGGGATATGGCCCGGCGACGGCCAATCCACGGCCAGGCCGAGGGCGGCGCATTCGGCCGCGATCTGGCGCCCGTTCTCGTAGCGGATCTGGCCGAGCCGCGGCAGCGCATCGGCACGGCGGTGGTCGAACGGGCGGCCCGACTGGGCCTCGCGGAAGCCGTGGTGGAAATCGGGATGGCTCAGCACCCGCCGCGCCTCGGGCCAGTGCCGGGCCCGGCGCGTGGCGACGTCGGACGGGTCCCTCACGGCTGCAGGTCGACCAGCGCCGCCCGGCCGCCGGCATCGCCCGCCGCCAGCCAGCGCCCGTCGGGGGAGAAGGCCAGGGCCTCGACCGGGGCGCCGTTCGGCCGCAGCACCGGCACATAGCCGCTGCCGTCGAGCGGCATCAGCGCGACGAAGCCGTCCTTGGCGCCGGCGGCCGCGACCGGCAGCTGCGGATGCGCCGCCACCCGGGTGATCGGCACACCGCGGGCCCAGCCGCTTTCGCTGGCGGTGCCGCCCATCGGGCCGTCGCGGCCGGTGAAGCGCCAGGACACCACGCCTTCGGAGCCGGAGGTCAGCAGCGCCTTGCCGCCATCGGCCCAGGCCAGCGACCGCGGCTTGGTCGGATAGCCCGGCATCTGCATGTGCACGCCGTCCGACAGGCGCCAGGCGTGCAGCGCCTTCTCCTGCATCGCCGAGACGACGAAGCGCGACCGCGGATGCCAGACGACCGCCAGATGCGCCCCCTGCCATCCATACAGCTTCGCGGCCCAACTGCGCTTCCGAGGCGACCAGACGGTGACGCCGCCGTAATGCGCCGCGGCGACGCGCTGGCCGCGCGGGTCGAAGGCGGCGCTGTCGAGCCCGGCCGGGCCCTGCAGCCGAGTCACCGGCGTTCCGTCCGCATCGAACACCAGCACCTCGCTGCCGGCGACGGCGAGGCGGCGCCCGGTGGCGGGTGCGGCGTCGACGGCGCTGATCCAGCGGCCCGGTACGGCGGCGATCTCGGTCGCCGTCCCGTCCGGCGCGGTGCTGACCAGGCGGCCGTCGTCGCCGCCGCTGAGGAAGCCGCCGACGACATCCGGCGCCAGCGCCAGCACGGCGCCGCGATGCGCCGGCACCGCCTCGGACTCGGATGCGTCGGGCGATGCCAGCCGGATGGTGCCGTCACCCAAACCGAAGGCGAGATGCCCGGCCGCGTCGAAGGCTGCGGCGACCACCGGCGCCGGCCAGGCCCAGACCGTGCCCCTCTCCTCCGCCAGGGCGCGCGGCGGCAGCAGCAGGCTCATGCGGCGGCGCAGCCCTCGAAGCCGGCACGCAGCACACCGGCATCGAGGTTGCGACCGATCAGCACCAGCCGGCTTTCGCGCGGCTGGCCGGGCCGCCAGGCCGGCGCGAAATCGCCCTCCTGCAGCATGTGCACGCCTTGGAACACGAAGGGCCGGTCCTCGCCGGCGAAGGCCAGGATGCCCTTGCTGCGCAGGATGTCGGCGCCGCGGATCGCCAGCAGCATGCCGATCCAGTCGACGAAGCGCCGGCCGTCGAGCGGCCGGTCGAGCCGGAACGAGACGCTGCCGATGCCCTCGTCATGCTCGTGATGATGATGCCCATGGCCGTCGAGCAGGTCGGGATCGAGCTCCAGCAAGCGGTCGAGGTCGAAGGCGCCATTGTCCAGCACGGTGCCGAGATCGGCATCGCAGCGTCGGGTCCGCAGCAGCCGCGCCACCGGGTTGATGGCACGCAGCCGCGCCTCCACCGTGGCCAGCCCGGCCTCGTCCGCCAGGTCGGTCTTGTTGACCAGGATGGTGTCGGCGAAGGCCACCTGCTCCTCCGCCTCGTCGCTATCGGCCAGCCGCGCCTCGATGTTGCGGGCGTCGACCACGGTGACGATCGAGTCGAGGGCGGTGCGCTCGCGCACCTCGTCGTCGACCAGGAAGGTCTGCGCCACCGGCGCCGGGTCGGCCAGGCCCGTGGTCTCGACCAGGATGCGGTCGAAGCTGCCGGCCCGCTTCATCAGCCCACCGATGATCCGGATCAGGTCGCCGCGCACCGAGCAGCACAGGCAGCCATTGTTCAGCGCGAACACCTCCTCGTCGACGCCGACCACCAGGTCGCCGTCGATGCCGATCTCGCCGAACTCATTGACGATCACGGCGTAGCGCCGGCCATGCGCCTCGGAGAGGATCCGGTTCAAGAGCGTGGTCTTGCCGGCGCCGAGAGTGCCGGTCAGCAAGGTGACGGGGATGCGGGACATGGGGAGCCTCGGGCTTCAGGAATTTAAATGTTATTATATAACATAATAGAGATGCAAGCCTGTCGCCCTCGGCCGGTGGGATGCTATGGACGGACTCGCATCCGGTCGCCACCCCGGCATCGCGCCCCAGAATCGCCCAGATTCTCCGCGAGGGACGTTGCCGGGCGGCCGATCTGCCGTCCCGTCATCCGAGGACCGACATGCCCGTTCCCGCCCCGTCCCGCCGCGCCTTCCTGCATGGCTGCGCCGCCGGCCTGTCCCTGGCCCTGATCCGGCCGGCGCTGGCCCAGGATTCGGAGACGCCGCCGCCGCTGGGCTTCCGCGAGCTGGCGGACGGCATCTGGCTGCACACCAGCTGGCGGAAGGGCGACCAGGGCTGGATCCCGTCCAACGGCCTGGCCGTGATCGGACCCGAGGAGGTGCTGCTGATCGACGCCGCCTGGACGCCGGCCCAGACCGTGGCGCTGCTGGAGCGGGTGGCGGAGGCCGCGCCGAACCGGCCGGTCAACCTGGTGGTGACCCACGCGCGTGACGACCGGCTGGCCGGGCTGGCGGCAGTGCATGCCCGCGGCGGTTGGTCGCTGGCCCGTGACGAGACGGTCAAGGAGGCGGCCGGCGCCGGCACGATCCAGCGCAGCTGGAGCGGCGAATCGACCACCATCACCGGCGGCGGCCGCGCGATCGAGCTGTTCTATCCAGGCCCGGCGGACACCCGCGACAACACGGTGGCCTTCCTGCCCGACAGCGCCGTGCTGTTCGGCGGCTGCATGATCCGGGGGGCCGAGCAGGCCAATCTCGCCGCTATCCCCGACTCCGATATCTGTCGCTGGCCGCAATCGGTCGAGGCGGTGATCGCCCGCTACGGCAAGGCGGCCAAAATGGTGGTGCCGGACCAGGGCGAGCCCGGCGATGCCGGGCTGCTGTCCCACACCCACCGGCTGGCCAAGGCCGAAGCGGCGAAGAGCTGCAGCCCCGCCGGCTAGGCCAGTTCCCAGGAAACGATCAGGCGCTGTTTCTGCCTCTCCCGTTTACGGGAGAGGTCGGAGACGCGCGGCGGCTCCGGGTGAGGGGATTTTGTCGAGGCCGGGACCAGCCCTCACCCGGTTTCGCTACGCGAGCCCGACCTCTCCCGCCAAGCGGGAGAGGTAAAACCGGCTGCAGTCGGCGGCGAACCAGGCCTTAGCCGGCGGCGGCCACCGCGTTGGCGGCGCAGTCGCGGCAGCGGCCCAGGATCTCGATGGTCCGGCTGTCGGCGACGAAGCCGATCCGCCCGGTCCAGGCCTCGATCAGCCCGTCCACCGCGGCGTCGGTGATCTCCTCCACCCGGCCGCAGTCGCGGCAGATGGCGAATTGCGCCGGATGGGTGTGGTGGTGGTCCGGCCCGCCGCACACCACATAGGCGTTGAGCGATTCGATCCGGTGCACCAGGCCGCGGTCGAGCAGCCCCTTCAGCGCCCGGTACACCACCGGCGGCGCGGTGATGCCGTCGCCCTTCATCTCGCGGAGGATGTCGTAGGCGCTGGCCGGCTCGGCACTGGCCCGCACCAGGTCGAGCACCCGCGCCTGCCAGTGCGACAGCCCGGCGCGCGGGGGCCGGCCGCGCCGGGCCGTGCCCGTCGCCGTCTTCGATGCCGTGGCGGCCTTGCCCTTCGGCGCCGCGCCTTCCAGCTTCTGACTCATGCGTCGAGTGATAGCATGCGGCATCCCCCGAACGCCACGCCCCCGGCCGATCTTGAAACCGACCGGTCACCCCCCATTTCCTATTGAACGAGAGTGGGGATGCCGCGTGGGCCCCGCTCCGCAGGCGCCGAGGAATCGGGCCGCCCGAGCCGGGGGTTCCGGCAGCTCGCTCTCAGGAGGAGTGACCATGACGCGGGTATCGCTGTTCAACAGCCCGCTCCTGCTCGGCTTCGAGCAGTTCGAGCGGACGCTCGACCGGATCGGCAGGACGCCGAATGACGGCTATCCGCCCTATAACATCGAGCAGCTCGGCGAGGACCAGCTGCGCATCACCCTGGCGGTCGCCGGTTTCACCGATGCCGACCTGACGGTGCAGATCGAGGACAACCAGCTGGTGGTCCGCGGCAAGCAGACCGACGACAAGGAGCGCATGTTCCTGCATCGCGGCATCGCCGCCCGCCAGTTCCAGCGCGCCTTCGTGCTGGCCGAGGGCATCGAGGTGACCGGGGCCTCGCTCGACAACGGGCTCCTGAACATCGATCTCCGCCGGCCGGTGCCCGAGACCAAGGTCCGGACGATCGCCATCAACCGCTCCGCGGCCAAGCCCAACGGCAAGACTGCGATCGACGTCTCGACCGACGTCGAAGGGTGAACCGAAACCGTGGTGACCATCATGAACACCAATGCCATTCCGACCTTCACCCAGATGTCGCCGACCGATTTCGCGGCGATCGGACTGAACCAGATCGCCTTCGTCAAGCCGGTGGTGGTCGAGGGCGAGCCCGCCTTCGCCGTGCACGGCGCCGACGGCACCCCGCTGGCCATGGTCAAGGACCGCGACCTCGCCTTCGCCGTGGTCCGCCAGAACGACATGGAGCCGGTCAGCGCCCACTGACCTGCGCTCTGTCCGATGATCTGACGCGAAAGCCCCGCCGCTGGCGGGGCTTTTCTATTTCACCGCCCCGGCGGTCAGCCCGGCGATGAACCATCGTCCGACGATGCCGAACAGCAGCACCACCGGCACCGTCGCCAGCGTCGCTCCGGCCAGCAGCAGGCCCCAGTCGATCTGGTACTGGCCGATGATGCCGGCGAAGCCGACCGGCAGAGTGCGGTTGGCGTCGGACAGGATCAGCACCGAGGCGAACAGATATTCGGTCCAGCTGGCGATGAAGGCGAAGATGGCGACGCTGGCGATGCCGGGCGCCGCCAGCGGTACCATGATCCTGAGCAGGATCGCCAGGCGCGAGGCGCCGTCGATCAGCGCCGCCTCCTCCAGCTCCACCGGGATCGAGGCGAAGAAGCTGCGCATCATCCAGATGGCGAAGGGCGAGGCGAAGGTGACGTTGACGATCACCAGCGCCGCCGGGGTGTCGATCAGCCCGGCCTGCGACATCATCCCGTAGAGCGGGATCAGGATCAGGATCCCCGGGAAGGCATAGGCCACCAGCACTGCCCGGAACAGGAGGTCGCGCCCGGGGAAGCGCAGCCGATAGAAGCCGTAGGCGGCCAGCACCGACAGCACCACGGTGATCGCGGTCGAGCCGAGCCCGACCACCAGGCTGTTGCCGAGATAGCGCGGATAGTCCGAGGCGCCGAGCAGCTTGTCGAAATGCCGCAGGGTGAAGCTGTGCGGCAGCAGCGTCGGCACCCGGGCGATGATCTCCTGCGGCGCCTTGATCGCGCCGGTGGCGATAAACCAGAAGGGCAGCAGCACGATGACGGCGAGGCCGAGCAGCCCACCGCCGATCGAGAGGCGCTGGCCGAGGCCGCGCCTCATGCTTCACCCTTCGGCGCCAGGGCCCGGGTCAGCAGGACGGCCAGCGCCATCAGGAGCAGGCTGACCAGCACCGACATCGCCGCTGCCTGGCCCAGCCGATAGGATTTGAACGCGGTCTCGTAGATCAGCACCGGCAGGGTCTGGGTGGCGCCGGACGGGCCGCCCGCCGTGGTCAGCCAGATGATGTCGAAGACGTTGAAGGACAGCAGCGTGCCGACCACGCCGAGCACCAGCATGGTCGGCTGCAGCAGCGGCCAGGTGATGCGGCGGAAGCGCTGCCAGGGGCCGGCGCCGTCGATCGCCGCCGCCTCGTAGAGATCGGCCGGTATGCGTTGCAGCCCGGCCAGCAGCATCACCGCGACGAAGGGGAACCAGCGCCAGGAGTTGATCACGACCAGCGACGCCATGGCGCTGCCCGGCCCGGCGAAAAAGCCGACCGGTCGATCGGTCAATCCCAGCGACACCAGCAGATAGTTCACCACCCCGCCGGAAGTGCCGAGCAGCCAGCGCCAGATGATGACGACGACGATGGTCGGCACGATCCAGGACAGGATCACCCAGACCCGCACCAGCCGGGCGCCGCGGAAGCGCTGGTTCAGCAGCAGCGCGGTGCCCAGCGCCAGCAGCGTCTGCAGCACGGCGTTGCCGGCGACCCAGACCAGGCTTCGCCCCAGCGCCACCCACAGCCGGGCCATGCCCAGCACGTCGACATAGTTGCCGAGCCCGACGAAGCCGCCATCGGAACCGATGATGCGGATGTCGCGCAGGCTGAGCACAACCGCGGCGCCGAGCGGATACAGGATGGTCGCCGCCAGCCACGCCAACACCGGCGCCACCATCAGCCCCCCGGCGATCGCCTCGGACCGGTTGCGTGTCCGCGTGGACCTCATCGGCCGGCGCCCACCGGATCCATGCATCTCCAGCTCGACGCCGGTGCTGGAGCTGTGCAACCGGAGAGATCGTTGACACTATAGACCGGATACATCGTTGACAGGTTTCCGGTGTTGTTGAGAGCGCTGATCGCGGCCGCCCCGGCCG